>NZ_JANZKZ010000003.1 GCF_025770725.1 Sulfurospirillum oryzae
GATGCAGCAAAGGGGCAGAAGTACTATCTTAAGTATATGAAAGATGGTTCAGGTATGAATGGTGCGAAATTCGCAACACAACACACTCAAGCAGAGTGGAAAGCACTTTTTGATGGCAAAGCAGAGAAATTTGTTGCTGAGTATTCTAAAAAGTATCCAGGGTTAGATGCATTCCTAAAAGGCGATAAATTTGAGAAATTTATGCCAGATATTAGAGATTTCTGTATAGAGTTTGCAAGCGATAGCGGCAACGTTCCGTCTTGCTAATTTTCTCCTAAAGCCTCCATGCTTTTCAGGTAATATTTTTATTTATCTGAAAAGCAATTCTAAAAGTTAAATAAAATTTACTATAAATTCCCCTATTTTTCAGCTTTAACTCTTTTAAATTAAGAAAAGTAAAAAAAAGTAAAAATAATTTTTACTTATTCTCTCAGGATATTTGTTTTTTAAATTAAAATTTATTTTACTTTTGTTATGATGCTTGCATATCTAAAATTTGAAAAGGAGAAATGATGAAAAAAGTCATTGGTTTACTTGTTTCAGCTTTCTTAGTTGTGGGCTTAATGAGCACTTCTGCATTTGCGGATGCAGCAAAGGGGCAGAAGTACTATCTTAAGTATATGAAAGATGGTTCAGGTATGAATGGTGCGAAATTCGCAACACAACACACTCAAGCAGAGTGGAAAGCACTTTTTGATGGCAAAGCAGAGAAATTTGTTGCTGAGTATTCTAAAAAGTATCCAGGGTTAGATGCATTCCTAAAAGGCGATAAATTTGAGAAATTTATGCCAGATATTAGAGATTTCTGTATAGAGTTTGCAAGCGATAGCGGCAACGTTCCGTCTTGCTAGTTGTGTCAAATAATTCTTACTAAAAAAAGGTAAAAAAAAGATGAAGAAAATCATCGCTCCACTGCTCTTAGGAGCAGCACTATCATCAGCGTTCGCTGCAGATGATTCACTCAAGCAAGAAGTAGAGGCGCTTAAAGCGCAAATGGCAGAGCTAAAAAGTGCTCAAGCAAAACTCAATGTAGATGCATTAAGAGCTCAAGTTTCTGAGATCAAAGCGCATGATGCAGGGGATAATGTCAAGTTTAACGTTGACTTTAGAACAGCGTATGATGCTGTTAGTTATAAGCTTAATAATGCACCAGATCAAGATAATGGTATTTGGACTAATAAGTTAATTCTTGGGATGGCAGCTCAACCTGCTGACAATCTAGTCTTTCAGGGAAAGCTTGGGGTATATAAGACATTTGGTCAAAATAATATGGACCAAACTAGTATGTTTCAAGCATTTGACTGGTATGGAACTAATAAACCAGGTGATGACAGTATTAAGCTAAGAGAAGCTTATTTTATATATTCTGACGATATGGGTGATGTACATTATGCTGTTTCATTTGGTCGCCGTCCATCACTTGATGGTTTTATGACTGACCTAAGAGCTGATAATGATGCACCAGCTTCTCCTGTTGGTCATAATATCAGTATGGAATTTGATGGCGCAAGCTTTAAATTTGATTTTGATAAAGTTACAGGTATTTCAGGACTTTATTTTAAAATTTGTTTAGGCAGAGGCTATTCGAATACAACAGGTTCTTACTCAATGAACTCATCAGGTGGATTTAGTCCAGCGTATGTTGAAGATAGCGCTAATCCTAATATGGACTTAGCAGGACTTTTAGTGCAACTCTATGATAATGGGCAGTACAAAGTAATGGCAAATTACTTTAAAGCTTGGAATATGATGGATATTAATGCTATGACTTCAAACTTTAGTACTGGGCAAATATTTTTTGGTGATGTAGGCGATATGACAGGTGGATCGTTATCCGTTCAAGTTAACGGTATCGGCGATGGTCTTAGTGATTTCTTAGATGATAGTATTTTCTTCCTCTCTTATGCCTTTAATAAAACAGATCCAAAGGGAACACATTTTATTCCTGATGGAATGGGTGGTGGTGCAATGGGCACAGAAATGTTAGGATCTTCAAGTAAAGAGACAGGTTCTTCTGTTTATACAGGTCTTCAATTACCAGGTATTGCAAAGGGCCAAAGACTTGGCTTAGAGTATAACCATGGTAGTAAATACTGGAGAAGTTACACCTATGGTGAAGATACACTTGCAGGTTCTAAGCTAGCTACCCGTGGTGATGCGTATGAAATCTACTATAAACTTCCAATTGTAGGTAAAAATTTAACTGCGCAGTTGAGTTATGTTTATATGAATTATGACTATACTGGTAGTAATACATTCTTTGGTTGGACCGGAACACCTATGGATCCATCAACAGTACCAGGTGCTGTTAAATCAGCTTCTGATATCCGTGCTTCTTTAAGATATAAATACTAATTTTATATCATCTTCCTAAGAGAGGTCATAAGACCTCTCTCACTCTTTTTACAATACTCTCATACATCTCTTTTGTCGTTGCCTCGCCCAAAGCCATAGGGATTTTACCTTGATCGCTTAGGTTTAAAATATCGCTTGTGAGCGGAATTTGTCCTAGAAGGGGAATATGGTAGGTAGAGCAGAGTTTTTGAGCTCCTCCACTTCCAAAGATGTCATAACGTTTTTCTGTATCGGGGGCTATAAAATAGCTCATATTTTCCACCAGCCCTAAAATAGGAACGTGAATATCTTGAAACATCACAATGGCGCGGCTGACATCATCGGTTGAGAGCATTTGAGGCGTGGTGACAAGTACGACACCGCACAGAGGAAGCTCTTGTGCCATGGTGAGTTGCACATCGCCTGTTCCTGGAGGCATGTCGATGACTAAAACATCCAATTCTCCCCAAGCAACGTCTTCTAAAAACTGCATTAAGGCACTCACGGCTACGGAGCTTCTCCAGACCAGTGGCGTATCGCTTTTGGGCGTTGTAAGCCCCACACTCATCACTTTAATACCAAAATTTTCACTGGGGATCATTTTATTCTCATCATTCCATTGTAATTTTTCAGCCTCAACACCTAGAAGCCTTGGAATGCTTGGTCCGTAAATGTCTGCATCTAATAGTCCTACATGTAAACCACTTTGGGCAAGTCCTACAGCAAGGTTTGCCGCAACGGTGCTTTTACCAACACCGCCTTTGCCACTGCTAACGGCGATGACTTTATTGGCATAAGGGGCTCTGTTATTGGGCTTTTGGGTTGAGCCATAGGGTATTTTGGTTTTAAGCATTTTCATCCTTTACATGTAAAGTAAATTCTCGTTTTAAGAGATAGGTTGTTTTTTCTATTTTCATAAGCCACGGTTGCAGTAAGAGTGCTGTTTTGGGGTAGTGCGCAATACTTTCTTGTAAGGTTTGCGCTTTGTTCTTTAAAAGATCACATATAAGCGCAAGAAACGCCTGCTCTTGTTCGGTCTCTTTTACATGTAAAAGAAGCGTTTGCATTAAAAAGGCACGTTTTTTAAAAGGAAGTTCAATGCCAAGTGATGAACCCATCCTGATAATCTCTTGTGTATTGATATAACATCCGCAGTGAAACAGTGAAAGCAGATGCTTTTCTACATGTAAAGGCATAGAGGGCTGGTGCATAATTTTCCTTTGGCTAAGTTACATTTTCGTAACAAATTTATCATACTTAAAATATTTTACATCGTGTTAAGTAAAGCCACACTAAAATCGAGTAAATAACTAGGATATAAAGTAACACTTCAGCTCTTTAGGGGCTTTATAGAGAATAAAGTAGCGAAAATTGCTTTATAGATGGGTATTTGTGTCTTTAATTTTGTGTATAAATGTTACAAAAGGAGTTTGTATGGGATGGCTAAGAGGTATTCTCTTTGGCTCTATCGCTGTTTCAAGCCTCTATGCTACATCAAGTGACATCTTGATTTCAGCAGAGGATGCGATGAAGTTAATCGGGCAAGAGAAAGTGATGTTTGTCACGGGTGATGACGAAGACATTTACGCTACGGGGCATATTAAAGGCTCAGTCGAGATGTATGCGCACCATTTGCATCACTCAAATATTACAGGCAAGATGGAGTGCGCACCGCTTTTTATGTGTAAAGAGGAAGCGGAGCATTACATAGGTAGTAAAGGGATTACGAATGACACATTGGTCATTGCTTATGATGACTTTAAAGGTCCTAATGCAACGGGTGTTTATGCGTACTTTAAAAGTTACGGGCATGAGAAAGTAAAGATTCTTAATGGCGGACGTGCGGCAATGATGGCGGCTGATCCTGAGCAGAAAATTTACGATGGCATCAAAGCGCAGATCAAAGAGGCAAAAGATGATAAGGCTTTAGTTGAAAAGCTAACATCACAGCTTAAAGAGCAAGAGAAAAAGCTCATCGTGCAAAAAGGAGCTGAGGTTAAGGGGACACCAAAGTCTTATAGTATTGATCTTAGCAAAGTGAATTACAACTACATTGCGGGTAAAGATGAACTACGCAAAGCTGTGGATGATTTGATACAAAAAGGGCAAAAATCCTCTTTTGCCATTATTGATGCACGTGGCTTTGAAGAGATCATGGGAGAGCGTAAGATGGATAATGCGGCGCGCGGTGGACATATACCTGGAGCGACATTCATTGAGTGGAAAAATATGACAGACATGGATAAAAAACTCTCTTTTAAAGCGTTGGAAAAAATGCAAGCAGTCTTTGATCAAAATGGCATCACCAAAGATAAAACGATCTACGCTTACTGTCATGTGGGAGCAGGAAGAAGCTCACATATCATCACCGCACTTGAACTTTTAGGCTATCCCCATGTAAAAGTGTATACGGGTAGTTGGGATGAATGGGCGAATGATATGAACTTGCCGATACGAAGATAGAGGAGAAGATGATGATAAAAAGAAGAGACTTTTTAAAAATATCCAGTGCAACCGCTGCAATGATCGCAGGAGAAGGGTATGCGTTTGCCAAGACGGGTGTTACCAAAATCGAAAATGCAAAAGAGAACTACCCCAATACCAGTTATAGCGAAGAGATGTACCGTAATGAGTTTGGCTTTACGTACGGTAAAAAAGAGGAGCATGGCTTTGCGTACCACTGTGTGAACTGTCAAGGTAACTGTTCGTGGGAAATTTGGTCAAATAACGGCGTCGTTACCCGTGAAAATCAATCTTCACGTTACCCATCTATCAATGCAAAAGTGCCAGATTTTAACCCAAGAGGGTGTAACAAGGGTGTGCAACACTCCCAGATTATGTATGAAAAAGACCGATTGCTCTATCCGATGAAACGTATGGGCAAAAGAGGCGAAGGAAAATGGAAGCGCATCAGTTGGGATGAAGCATCCACTGAAGTCGCACAAAAGATTTGGGATGTTATGGTTGATCCTAAAAAAGGCCCTGAGAAGTTAATGGTACACGCAGGAACGGGTCTTTTAACCGAAGGTAGACGTGGTGGACCCTTAAGACTTTCAACACAGTTAGGTGCTGTAAGAATTTACCCAGCGTCTTACCTTGGAGATATGTTTAGTGGTGCAGCAATTGCCTATGGTGAGGGAAATCTTGGTTGTACCTATGACTTTATGTACACGGTGAACACCGCAGTCTTTTGGGGTGGTAACCCTTCGGTTTCACGTATTCCTGATGCGCACTTTGTGTGGGAAGGTAAATACAATGGTGCGAAGATCATCGTCATTACCCCTGAGTTTAATGCAAGCGCACGTGCGGCAGATCTTTGGATACCGATTAAAGCAGGAAGCGACAACATTCTTGCGATGAGTGTTATCTATGAGATTTTAAATGCAAAGATGTATAAACCCGCTTTTGCAAAAACCTATACCGATCTTCCTTTTTTAGTGAGAGTTGACAACAAGAAACTATTGCGACGCTCAGAGATGGAAAAAGCAAAAGATGAGAAAGAGCATCACAGCTTTGATGAGCAATTTTACGCATGGAATACTAAAACCAATGCACCCGCCATTATGCCCGGAAGTGAAGGCAGTGAGCATAAAACCCTGCGCCTAAGCGACTTTGGCATTGAACCACTTTTAGAGGGTGAATTTGAAGTAACGCTTTTAAGCGGTGAAAAAGTGAAAGTGACCACGGTGTTTGAGATGTTAAAGCGAAGCACTGCACGCTTCAGCCCTGAAGCCACACAAGCACAAACAGAGGTGCATCCAGATACCGTACGCCAACTCGCACGTGATATTGCGCTTCCTAAAGTGGTGGAGATCACCACAGGATTTAGTTTGAACAAGTACTTCAACGGCATGATGTCAATCTGGAACATCGCTTCTATCTGTGGGTTAACAGGTCGTTTAGGACCTTATGGTGGGCTCAATACGGAAAATGAGTTCCAACTTAGCGGTCTTGAAGCACTCAGCGGGTTTAGCGGTAAATACACCGCGCGCTTTGGTTCAGGTTTTGTGGGTGAGTTTATTTTGGGCGATGGCATGAAGACGTTTGAGAAGTATTTTAGCGATGCCGATGTCAGACGTGCGCAAAATGGGATGAGTAAAGAGGAGTATATGAAGGTTGTTTCATTGCTTCTTGAAAAAGGCAAAGATGGCAAAGAAAAAGGGGTCAAACCTCATTGGACGCCTGAAGTGGCACTCATCGTTGCAGATTCAAAGTTTAGGCGCAACAAAGGTAATGATTATAAAGAAGCTTTTTTGAATAAGACCAAATACTTTGCGTATGTGGATACACGCATGAGTGAAGCGGCAGTCTATGCGGACATTTTACTGCCAGCAAAAAGTCACTACGAGGTGTGGGATATACGAAGTAGCCCTGGGTATCATCGTTTTACAAACTTAGCGCAACCGGCTAAAAACCTCAAACCTGTGGGTGAAGCGATGGATGAGTGGAGTATGTTTGCACTCATTACCAAAAAGCTTGAAGCGATTGCCAATAAGCCTGAAAACAAAGAAAAAGCCAAAGTCAAAGATGACAAACGCTATGCCAAAGAGGGCTTCCATGACCTGAGTATCGTGCATCAAGAGTTTACGAACAATGATGAAGAGAGTCGCTCTGAGATGGAGCCACTGTTGGGTACCGACAAGCAAGCGGTGGAAGCAGCACTTGCTAACTGTGTGCAGTATGAGCCGTGGACGATTGAGAAGATGTATAAAACAGGGGGCTTTTTACAGCTCAATGAAAAAGCAGCCAAAAGTTCACCATTGTATGCCGATAGGCCGTTTAATTCCAATGAAGATCATCTTTATAAATTCGCTCGTTTTGAGACACTCAGCGGTCGACAAACATTTTACGTAGATCACGATATGTACATCAAAATGGGAGCACAAACCAATACGGGTATGCAAGGCATTCGCCCCGATAGCAAAGCGCATCCTTTTGCGATGCTTACACCGCATGCAAGATGGAGCATTCACTCCAACTACAAAACAAGCCGTACACTGCTTCGTTTACAGCGTGGTGTTCCTGCGATTCAGGTCAATCGTGAAGTTGCCAAGATGAAAGGAATCAAAGATGGCGATTCTATTCGTATCTTTAACGCTATTGGTGAGTTTTATGCAATGGCAAAACTGAGCTCCTCGTGTCCACCTGATGGTATTGTTTTAGAAGATGGATGGGAGCCTTACATGTACAAAAATAAACGAGGGCATAATGAAGTGGTGCCAACCTCACTCAATCTTTTGGAGATGGCTGATGGCTGGGGGCACTTGAAGTTTGGAGGACTTTGGGATGGTAATCAATACGCCTATGATGGCGCGGTCAATTTTGAAAAGGCAAGGGGGTAAGTCATGTCACAACGTCAATTAGCCATGGTAATGGATCTTAATAAGTGTATTGGCTGTCAGACCTGTACTGTCTCTTGCAAAACTCAGTGGACAAACCGCAACGGGCGCGAATACATGTACTGGAACAATGTGGAGACCTACCCAGGTGAGGGCTACCCTAAAAAATGGCAAGAACTCGGCGGTGGGTTTGATGAAGCGGGAGACCTAAAAGCGGGCGTTGTGCCAAGCTTGCAAGGTGAGTATGGTGTGCCTTGGGATTATAACCATGAAGAGCTTGCGAATGGGGCACAGCTCAAACCTCATGTGGATCCAAAATGGGGACCAAACTGGGATGAAGATGAGGGTGCTGGGGATTTCCCGAACGATAACTACTTCTTTTATATTCCACGTATCTGTAACCACTGTACCAACCCAGGGTGTCTCAGTGCTTGTCCAAGAGATGCCATCTTTAAACGCGATCAAGACGGTGTTGTTTTGGTAGATTTGGATCGTTGCCAAGGGTATCGCTACTGCATCGCAGGGTGTCCGTACAAAAAAATCTACTTCAACCCACGTATCTCTAAAAGTGAGAAGTGTATTCTCTGTTTTCCACGCATTGAGAAAGGCTTACCGCCTGCGTGTGCGCAACAGTGTGTTGGACGTATTCGCTTTGTCGGCTTTTTGGATGATGAAGAGGGACAAGTCTATAAACTCGTGAAAAAGTTCAAAGTGGCACTGCCATTGCGTCCTGATTATGGAACCGAATCAAACGTTTACTACGTGCCGCCAACCGAAGCGCCACCGAAATTTGATGCTAACGGGAAAATTATTGAGGGAAGTGAGCGCATTCCTCCTGAAGTGTTGGAAAAACTTTTTGGCAAAGAGGTGCATGAAGCAGCTAGGACGCTTCGGGCTGAGATGAAAAAGCGTAAAGAGACAGGAGAGAGTGAACTCATGGACTTGCTCATTGCGTACAAACATGAAGATATGTTTAGACTCGATAATAACTATTACGCTGAGTATGCTAAGTCAAAAGGAATGCCAGTCATCAAGCCTGTGGATGAGCGTTATCTTAGCGGTAAATACACCTCTAAGATGAAGTTTTTCACGAAGGGGGCAAACGCATGAAAACATTAAAAACGATCATTGTGTTGATGAGCCTTTTAGGGCTAACTAGTTTAATGGCGCAGAGTTTGAATGCTTTATATGTAAAAGAGGATCTTTCTAAAGTGAGCCTAACGTCAAATGTTTGGCAAAAAGCAAAAGAGCAAAGTGTTGAGGTCTATCCTCAAACGACCATAGAGATGAATGATGCGGAACTGATAAAAGCCAATGAAGCGAACCTTGCTAAAGTTTTACATGTAAAGACTTTGAGCGATGGAAAATCGGTCGCATTTTTACTTCAGTGGAATGATAAAACCAAAAGCCTTCAAACAGTGCAAAGCACTACGGACTACAGCGATGGTTTTGCGGTGCAATTTTCAACCGTAAATGACAAACTCCCCTACATTGGTATGGGCAGCGTTGATCGAGCGGTGATTGTGCATTTGCAAAAAGCAACGGGCAAGGTTTATGAGCCCAATAACGGCGGCGATGTTTACCATCAAGTGAACGCATCCAACCAAAACGCCTTTGCCAAAGAGCTTACTTCGTACAAAAATGAGGTTGCAAAGCAGGGGAATGGTGATTATCAGCGTGCATTTATTGCAGAGGGTTTTCGCTCTCTGACACAGATTCGAGATAACTCTGAGCCCTCTTTGATGGAGATGAAGTACGACAAAGGTGTCTGGAGCGCGCTTTTGGTACGCCCTCTTAAAAGTGAACACCTCAATCTTCAAGGCAGTTTTCCTGTCGCTTTTGCGATCTGGGATGGCGAGAAGAAAAACCGTGATGGTGCGAAGTTGCTCAGTGCTTGGGTAGGGGTGAGTCTTGATGCCAATGCTAAAGCGTTAGCTCTTTTGGATGAAGCCAAAGGAGATGCGAGCAATGGCGAGAAGCTCATGATGGAGAACTGTTCGGCATGCCATCAGTATAAATCGGTGAAAAATGCCCCTAACTACATGGCACCAAACCTCTCCAATATCGGTGGATATGCCAATGCGAGTTACCTCAAAGAGTCCATTATGGAGCCAAGTGCTGTTGTGGTGCCAGGCTACAACCTTAACGCGCACAAGAACTTTTTATGGTACACGAGTGATGACAAAGGTGTGCGTACATCAACCATGCCACCGTTTGCGCATTTGGATGAGAAAAGCGTGAATGATCTGGTTGCCTTTATGAAAACCCTCAAAGTGGAGGTCGAAAAATGAAAAAAATAGCACTTTTAATGGCGCTTTTAGCGGTTGGTTTATGTGCCGAGAGTATCGAGAAAAAAGGGTTTTTAACCAGTAAATGGTGCGCACAGAATGGTTACTTTTCAGACTGTCGTTTGGAAAGTCTTGTGTGTGGCAGTGGCGAGTGTTTCAAAAGCTGGGAGTTTGGCGATAAAGTAACCGATGAGCTTGTTTTATTTGTTCACAATGAGCAAAAAATCTATGCGATTGATTACAGTGCCATTCCTCGCTATAAACTTGATGAGCCGATGAACATGAATGAGGTGACGATTAGCGGTGAGGTAAGAGGCGATACGATTGTCGCGAGTGGCTTTAAAGCACCTCCTCCGCCTCAAAAAAGCTTCTTTAAGGGATGTTTATAGTGAATGCTAAAAACAGAGCGCAGATGTACGCTTTTTTATCCAAAATGTTTGCAACGGTTTTGGATGAGAAGCTTATAGGTGAGCTTAAAAACGACAGAGCCATTTTGGAGCTGGTGCTTGATGATGAGGTGGAGTGGTTTGTCACCACGCCACTTTCTGAATTAGAAGAAGCGCTCAATGTCGATTTTAGCTCGCTTTTTTTGATGCACTCACTGCCTATTGAATCGTCTATTTTGGATGACAAAGAAGAGGTTCTCGTGGGGCTTCAAAACCCTGTCATGCAGTTTTACTTTGAACATGGGTATGAGCTTAATCTCACAAAATCAGAGCTTCAAGCTCCGGATCATCTCAGCCTTGAGTGTGCTTTTATGCAAAATTTGATTTTGAAAAATGAGGTTGAGGCACAAAGAGCCTTTTTGCAAAAGCATCTTTTAAACTGGGCGCCAATGTATCTTTTGGGAATTGCCAATATGGCACAAACACCTTTTTACAGGGAACTTTGCGCCCTTGGAGCGGAGTATATCATCGCAGATTATGAGGGACTATGCTAGAGCGAACACTTTACATTGACCGTGTTGGGGCTTTTGCGCTGGATCGCTTGAGCTGTTTGCGCAATGAGTATGCGAACAATGCGTGTACGTTGTGCCAAGATGCTTGTGCGCATGAAGCGTTTGTCTTCAAGCAAGGCAAACTGCGTCTTAGCCCTTTATGCACACAGTGTGGAGCGTGCATGGGCGCGTGTCCTACCAAAGCGCTCTCTTTGTATGGGCACTCTTTGCAAAAAGCGTTAGATTTTGTGAAAAAAGAGGACGCACCACTCTTTGCATGTAAAGGTGAAATGCCCTGTTTGGGAGCGTTGAGTGTTGATGAGTGGTGTGCGATTTTACTGGAGGGAAAAAACGTTACATGTCATCTTTTGGAGTGTGCAACGTGTGAGCATAACCGTGGGAGTGCGGTTGAGCAAAGGATTCGTGTGCGCATTGATGAAGCCAATGATTTTGTGGGCAAGTTGCACAAACGTGAGCGCATTAGCTTCGCTTCCCAAAAGCCAAAAGAGAGCACGCGTAGAGCCTTTTTTGAACGTTTCATCGCACCGTCTAAATTTGTTCCAAGTGTACCAGAAGCACCACGATTTGAGCTCAAAAAAGTGCTTAAAACAACACTTTCTGCGAGTTTGAGGGTAGAGCCTTTCTCTTTTTTACATACGAAAGAGATTGCCCAAAATTGTGATAACTGTAAAGAGTGTGTGCAGTTTTGCCCAAGCCAAGCACTGAGTTACAACCATGACCAGACGGAGCTACTTTTTCAGATGGGCAAGTGTATTGGGTGTGGTATTTGTGAAGATATTTGTAAAAAAGAGGCGATAACAAGTGTGAAAAAAGAGGTTGATTTGATAGATTTCGCGTATGATCGTGCTATTGTTTTGATGCATCATGATCTGCAAGTGTGTCTTACATGTAAATGTGCTTTCTCTTACAAAGGAGGCGAAAAGGTGTGTGAGAGGTGTGCAAGCTTTGAAAAAGAGCATGCACAGATGTTTGTTTTAGCCTCGCAAAGCCACTAAAAAGAAAAAATATGCTAGTCTTTTGCAAGATCGAATCAAGGAGTGACCATGCGATATATCATGATAGCCTTAGTATTGCTTGTTTTTACGGGGTGTACAAAACTAAGCAAAGAAAATTATGACAAAATCCAAGTGGGCATGAGCTACACACAAGTAACGGACATTTTGGGGAAAGCAACTAAATGTGACGCATTTGCAGGCATGAGTGACTGCACGTGGGGCGATGAAAAACAGTATATCAAAGTGAAATTAGTTGCTGATAAAGTGATGTTTATGCATTCACAAGGGATTGAATAATTAACAAAGGGTTAACATAACGCATCTATAATTCCAAACGAAAATTAAGGAGTTATAGATGAAGGTTATCCCAAGAAATATTTTAAGTGCGCTATTGTGCGTCGTATTTGTTATTGTCTCAATTACTGGAATCATGATGTTTTTTAAAATTCGCCCACTTTCCACCGAAACACTTCATATCTGGTTAGGACTTGCGTTTGTTCTTGCTAGTTGTTTACATCTGCTCAAAAACTGGAGTGCTTTTCTCTCTTACTTTAAAAAACGTTCCACGGTACTTTCTATGCTTTTTGGCGTTCTTATCACCGCAGTGTTTATCGTTACACCGTTGTTGATGCCACAACAAGAAAAAGGGATGAATCCTAAGGGTAAAATTATTGGAACGATGATGAATGCACCGCTTTTCAAAGTAGCAGCATTTGTGGATTTGGATGAAGAGATGATGGTCAAGGTATTGGCAGATAAGAAGATTGTAGCGTCTAGTAAGCAATCGGTTTTGGAAATTGCAAAGGCAAATGATAAAACCAATGATGATATTTTAAATCTTGTTTTTGCGGCACCAAAAGCACCGTAATTTAACGTTTTACATGTAAGGAAAAATCCTTACATGTAAAGGTAAAAAAAGGATTATTTATCCTCTTTTTTCATCGCTTCTTTAGCACCTTTAACCGCGCCATCCATCATGTGTTTGGCTACTTCCCACGCACGGAAGCCTAGTTTTTTTGCTTCTTGTGCAACGTGTTTTGCGGTATCGTTTTCAAATTCAAATTGCTTGAATGACTCCACTTTTGCAGAAGCTTTTTTCTCAAATTCATTCACATCTTTTTTGAGTGATTCGAGTTTTTTCTCCGCTTTGTCTTTAAAAGTTTTTTCAAATACGGAAGCTTCAGCTTTAAGCAGTTCAATACGCTCACCAATAACCTCTTTAGCATCGTTTGCTGCGCGCATAATTTTTGCTGTTGAGCTGTTCATCTCTTTGGTCATCTCTTTGATAAGGCTGGCAGAAATACCTTCACTTTGTGAAGCAAGGGCTTCAAGTAAGAGAATAAATTGTTCATCAATGCGTAGAAGCTCTTTGCGAAGATCGGCAAGATCTGTTTCTAAAAGCCCTTCCATCGCTTCAGTTGGCGCGTATTTGAGATCATTCTTAAATTTATCAATCGCTTTGGTAATACCCTCTCGCACACCATTAATAGAGCCATCTAAAATCTCTTTTGCATGTCCGAGATCTTCATCGGCAATATCAATACTTGCGGAGATAATGGTGTTTGAAATATCGATGATACGCTGTTTGGTTAAGTCGCCTTCTGAAATGGTTTGAAAACTGAGATTTTTGGTGATTTCATGAATTGTATCGGCAATATCACTGCCATTTTCAAGTGTTGTAAGTAGCGCCTCTTGCGTAGTTTCTTTCAAAATTCCCAACATCTCAATACCACGTAGCTTTGCATCATGTAACGCTGTAAGCGCACTCTCTTTTGTCTCTTCTTGCATGTGCGAAATATGTGCTTCAAGCACACAAAATGCCTCAGAAAGGGTGGTGCGAATTTGCTGTTTTTGAGCAAAAATGCTTTTCTCAAGTTGCTCTTTTTCGTAGATCGTTTTGTATAAAAACGCCTTTTTTTCGTGGCTGGTTGCTTTTAAAAGACCATCAATCACGGCACTAATGGCACGAGGAGATTTCAGTCCTTCATCATGCAACGCTTTGCAGTAAAGCTCGAAGAGCTCACCAATGCGGTTGTGAATGTTCGTCTCATCTTTGAGACGTTGAACTTTTTTACGTGAAAGCTCAAATGTGAGCTCACTAATCAGTTTAAAAAGTTCAGGCTCGCCTTTTTTCTCTTTGAGTGTGGCTAAAAAAATGGTGTACGTTGATTCCATGGTTGACCTCTTTTACAGTACAAATTTTATGTGTTGATGTGCTTTAAGCAGATGAAAAAGCATTTTACGATCGTCGGCATTATGGACAAGAACACGAAGTGTGTAACTTGCGTAGTTACCTTTAGCGCTATTTTGGGATTTGCGAATCTCATGGATACGCTCTTCCAAAATCTCTTGTACCAGTGTAGTGACATTGTGTTCGGTACTTAGAACAAGTTTATATTCCCAATGACACGGATAATCAAGCTGGAGTTCGGGTGTAGTTTCCACTTTTTCCTCCGCTTTTGGATTCTAAGCGAATATCACTAATGACCATCGATTTGTCGATGGCTTTGGACATATCGTAAATGGTTAAAAGACCAATACTCACACCTGTCAGTGCTTCCATCTCTACGCCGGTTTGTCCTTTGAGTTTAGCGGTAACAGTGAGTTTAAAGCCAGGGAGCTTTGGGAGCTCTTCAACGTCACAATTGACAGAAGTGAGCATTAAAGGGTGACACATAGGAATGAGATCGCTGGTGCGCTTTGTTCCAAGAATTGCCGCAATGACTGCTGTTTGAAGCACAGGTCCTTTTTTCGTTTGCTGTGAAATAATCATATCAAATGCGACTTGGCTCATCGTGATAGTACCGCTTGCTACGGCAACCCTAAAACTTTCACTTTTATCGCTGACGTCGACCATTTTAGGTCTATCTTTTTCGTCTAAATGGGTTAGTTTCATCCGCCCCTCTTTGTTTTTTTATTTTTGACACGCTTTCAAAGCAAAGCTTCTCAAGCTACGTTAACACTTGGTTTTGTTCGGCACAAAGCCCACGCACCTTCGGTGCTTTTAGTTTTTACAAAATGCGTTTCGCAAGAAGCGTAATTATTATAACACCATTTCTCTTAAGTCCGTGTGTGTGATAAGAGTGTGTCATTTTTTCTCATTATCTAGAAAAACAGTTGTCTCTCTACTTAGAAATCTTGATTTTATGCTACAATGATTTTGCAAAGTCGTTCAATGTTATCTGAATTTAACGTAGTTACGGGCAAAAGGTAACAATGAATGATCCAAAAATGAGGAGTACGGTAAATGAATATTTACGTGGGCAATGTAAAGTATGAGATGACGGGAGATCAGCTTAAAGAGATGTTCTCAGCGTATGGTGAAGTATCAAGTGCAAGAATCATCAGTGATAGAGAGACTGGAAGATCAAAAGGTTTCGGTTTTGTTGAAATGCCAAATGATTCAGAAGCATTAGCTGCTATCGAAGCAACAAACGAAAAAGAGATCGGTGGAAGAACTTTAAAAGTTAATGAAGCTAGACCTCGTGAAGAGCGTCCAAGAAGATCTCCTAGAGATTTTAACTAACGCTTAAATGTAAAGAAACGCCACACTTTAATGTGACGCTTCTTTACTACATTTTTATCGTGAGAGTGCGAAACCTATACCAATACGATTCGTTCGTTTATCGTAATCAATAAGGCTTTCTGCATAACCGCTATAAAGTTGTATGTACCCAAATAAACTCTCTTCCCACAATGGGAATGTCCAATCAAACTGCACGGCACCTCGATTATTTTCCCTTTGAAGATTGTCTCTAAGAAGCATTTTAAATGTCTGTTTTTTCCATGGATAAATCAGTTCAAGATCGGCAGAACCTAGATAATCATCAATGTTTGGATTGTCATCGGTGGCACTGCTTTCAGGAATACGATACCAAATACGTGGCGCGATGACGAGTCCTCCTGCTTGGAAAAAAGTCTTTGCATACAGACGATTCCATGAGCGGGATTTGTCTCCACCTTGTCCATTGGATTCATGCAAAATACCAAATTGATAGGCTTTGATAAAACTGTCTTTATCAAAATGTGGCATGATCACAAAAAGTTCAGGTTGGTAGTTTGTTTCACGAAACGGTGCTGAATCAGATGCGGTTTGCCACCACGATGTTTGCGTATACGCTGCAACAATGGTTTCATGCAAACCAAAAAGATTGTCAACGAGCCCTTTTTGGAAGCTTACTTGGAACTTTGTCTCTTGATGTTCCCTGTTTTGATGCGCAACATTATCGTACGTATACGGTAGGAGATAGTTCATCTTATAAGGCGCAATATCAAAGGTTTGAGTCACCATCTGCTGTACGGAGCTTTTGGTCTCTGCATCATCATTGTATGAATCCAAAAATGAACTATACACAGCTTCAGTACGCTCGATTTTTTGCAATTGTTGTGTGAGACTGCTTTCCAATGTTTTATTCTGCTCCACTTTCGTTTCAAAGCTCAAAATGGCAGCTTGTTTGTACCAGATTAACGAGCGGTCATTGTCATGTTGTGCCTCATATTGTTTGGCTAATTCATAGGCTGCTTTGGCATCTCCATGTTTGGCTTGATCCTCAAGAGTACTAAGATCACTCGCCAAAAGCACCCAAGGAATTTGTGCTACAATAGCACATAGAAGTAGTTTTTTCACGCTTTGCCTTTCAAAAGATGAAATTATAACGCAATATTGATGGATAAAAAAATGAATCGTGTACAAAAAGGAAACATTGCAGGTATTGTTGCTATTTTACTTTGGGCGACGTTAGCACTTTTTACCGTGTTTACCAACCGTATTCCTCCCTTTGAATTGACATTTATTGCCTTTAGCATTGCTTTTACCATAGGGCTTTTTTTGTGGATCAAAGAGGGGAAAGGCATTTTAATTCATCTTAAATTGCCATGGAAAGTCTGGCTTGTGGGTATTTATGGTCTCTTTGGCTACCATTTTTTTTACTTTTTAGCGCTTAAAAGCGCACCTGCTTTGGAAGCCAATCTTATTAATTACCTTTGGCCTTTACTGATTGTGCTTTTAAGTGCATTTTTGCCCAATGAAAAATTGCGCTGGTTTCATATCGTAGGAGCACTTTTAGGTTTTTTCGGCGCATTGGTTTTAATAGGGTTTGGTAAAGAGATTAGCTTCTCTTCTCAGTACACACAAGGTTACATGTACGCATTGTTATGCGCGTTTATTTGGAGTAGTTATTCTGTTCTTTCCCGCTATTTTGGAACGGTTCCTACACTCTGTGTGGGTGCTTTTTGTGGCGCAAGCGCGCTGCTTTCGCTTGTAGCGCATTTGGTGTTTGAACAGACGTATATTCCTGAGCCAGAAGAGTTTATTGCCGCTATTGGACTAGGGCTTGGACCTGTTGGTGTGGCATTTTTTGTGTGGGATTATGGCATGAAGCAAGGCGACATCAAATTTATCGGTTCACTCTCCTACGCAACGCCACTTCTTTCAACCTTGATGCTTGTTCTCTTTGGACGATCATCACCAAACAGTGCCATTTGGTTGGCATGTTCTCTGATCGTCCTAGGTTCCATCATCTCTTCACTTCCTTTTTTCAAAGGGTTATGGCTAAGGCTTAGTACTCGTAATCGACCACTTTAGAGACCGCACTTAGTGATTTGATAAAGTTAACCACTTCAACATGAATTGGATGCGTAGCGTATGTTTGTAAGTCCTCTTTCGTTTCAAAATCACTCACAAGAGCAACATCAAAGGCGCGCTCTTCGGGTGAAAAATTGATACCTACTTCAAGATGTTTAACTAAATCAAGCTTACCTTGCATACTCATAATGCGATCTTTCACCGCTTGCTTATTGGCTTCAGAATTATCAGGTAGTTTGAAAAATACAATATGTTTAACCATTTTTTCTCCTTCATTTTTGGACATTATAACAAATAAATATGCTAAAAAGATGATGGTGTTTCGTGTGACATTTAACACTAATTTAACACTTAGGGAATAAACTCAATAATATTTTCCAAAAAGGAGTAGGGTATGCAAAAAAGCCTATGGGCGTTGTTTTTCGCAATGGTTTTCGCATTGGGATTACACGCAGAAGAGTTCAATAAAATGGCAACAGGCGAGCCTGAGTTAATTCAAAAAGGTGATGAAAAAGCGTATTGCCCAGTATGCGGCATGAGTTTGAAAATGTTCTACAAAACATCGCACAGTGTTATCTTGAAAGATGGTACGGCAAAACAGTACTGTTCAATGCGCTGTCTTGCATCAGATTGGAAGTCTATTGAGTCTAGTGTCAAACAAATACTTGTTACCGAAGTTAAAAGTGAAAAACTGGTTGATGTCAAAAATGTCTTTTATGTGGTAGGCTCAAAAGTTCCTGGAACGATGAGTATGGTCAGTAAACTTGCTTTTGCTAATGAAGCCGATGCTAAGGCATTTGCATCAGAAAATGGTGGCGAAGTGATGAATTTTGATGCGGCGTTTGCCAAAGCAAAAGCCTCTTTGGCAGATGATGTGGATGAGTTTATTAAGAAAAAGCAAAAAGGCGCTTATCCGATGGGTGAGAAAATTTACAATGCAAAATGTCAAAAAGAGAAAATCCATTTGCATGATTTCAACACCATTGCAGAACTCAAAGTTAGCGTGAAAAAAACACAAGTGTGTGGAGAGGTGAATGAACAAGAGCTTCAAGCGGTTTCACTTTACTTGTGGGAAGTTTTACGTCTTGAATCGCACGATCATAAAACAACTATTCATGTTGAAAAAGATGAAAAATGCCCAGTATGCGGCATGTTTGCTTACAAATATCCTAAATGGGCAGTTCGTATGAATTATGTTGACAATGGCAAACAAATCAGTCATGCATTTGATGGCGTCAAAGATATGTTGAAGTTCTATCACAATCCTGCAAAATGGGGTAATTACACCAAACATAACGATGCAGATCTTACCATCTTAGTGAGTGATTATTATACGGGAGAGGCGATGGATGGTAAAAAAGCATTCTACGTCGTCGGTAGCGATGTCATGGGACCAATGGGGAAAGAGTTTGTTCCTTTTAAAACATTCAAAAGCGCACAAACGTTTATGAAAGACCATAAAGGCTTACAAGTTGTCGAATTTTCTAAAATCGATGAAGCTCTAATTGACGCGCAAGAGAAATAATCATTTACGCTAATGTGTGAGGTTGCTCGAAGATATAGCCCTGAAAAAGGTCAAAATCAAGCTCTCGAGCCGCCTCTACAATGGCTTTAGCGTTAAGTTGCGTTGCCACGGTTTGAATTTTTTTATGCCTGCATAACTTTAGAATCGTTTTACATGTAAGCAGTGTGGATGCGTCTAATGCAAGATTTCGAATAATGTCTCCACGTACTTTGACCACATCAATCAGGCCATCAGGAAAATAGGTGATGAGATTGATATTATCGACATTATCAAGTGCTATTAACATACCCTCTTTTTTAAGCTCACTCATGGCAGAGCTTAGTGATTCAAGCGGTGTGCTCTCTTCGTATTGAATTTCCAAAACAATATTTTTCCCCGCGAATGAACGTTTGAGAAAATCAACGCGTGCTTGGTTAATCAAGTCTTCTGAGGAAAGATTGAGCGCAAGGCGTAGCCCTTTTTGCGTAGACAAATCAGCAACACTCTTAACAATACTCTCAAATAACGGTTCATAAAGGTTGCGCTCTTTTGCAATTTTTAAAAAGAGTTTAGGCGATTGTAGTGTTTGATGATAGGCTAAACGAAGCAGTGCTTCTGCGTAGAATGGTTGTTCATTTCGATCAACAATAGTTTGAAAATGAAGAACAATTTGCCCGCTTTCAATCGCACTTTTCATCATTGCTTCGATGGCTTCTTCATTTTCGCTCATGAGGATATTGGCAAATTCGGAGTAGGTCACAAAAGGTTGGTTTTCCGCTTTTGCGACCAAAAGGGCTTTTTGCGCTTTCTCTAATGGTTCAAAATGGTCAAAGCTGATTCCAATGTGTACTTCCACATCAATGTTTTGATTTTGATAGGCATAACTTAGACGCTGAAGTGTGTCGCAAAGTGCACAGGTAATGCGTTCCATTTTTGAAAGTTCAAATGGGGTGTCAAGCAATAGGGCAAACTTATCGTCCTTAATGCGAAAAAGCTCCATTTCATGCGCTTTTGCAAAGCAGGTAAGCGTCATGGAAAAGGCACATAAGACAAAATTTCCACCTTCATCACCGTGTTCAAGGTTGATGTTTTTAAATTGTTTGATGTCCACTAAAAAGAGTTTTGGACTTTTACATGTAAGCAGTTTTTCTTCAAAAGCGTTATGTGAGTGGACTTTGGTGAGCGCATCAATCATAAAAGCTCCTGTGCTTTTTTATACTCTTCGGGATGATTAAGGTTTAAAAAAGGGGCATCATCTTCAAACGGAACATAGTGCGTGTTACTTTGTTGTAACATAAGACGTATTTTGTGCTCATTTCGTGAGAGTAGTTCGCGAATTTTCTCTGTAATGGAAGGTGCGTAAATCGCGCAGAGCTGATGTGAAGAGCAAGGTGAGGTTGCAACAACGGCATCGTGGTTCGCTAATTGCTGATAAAGTTTTTCAAAAATTTCGGGTGTAACAAAAGGAGTATCCACACTGAGGACGCATACAGGCGTTTGAAAGTGTTCCAAAATAGAGAGGAGGGCAACCAGAGGTGAATGCTCGACATAACTGGCATCATCTTCAATAAAAGAGGCATCAAAATCAAATTTGGTTCGGCTTTTTGTGCTTACATGTAAACTGGAAAAGTAAGGTTTGAGTCTGTGTAGTTGAAATTCAGTCAGTGTTTTAAAATCGCCAAAGGGAAGCAATGCTTTGTCGCTTCCCATGCGTGAACTTTTTCCCCCTGCGATGATAACCAAAGGCAGTGGAATGAAAAGCATTAGAGTGTTCTAGGATCGGTTATTTTGCCCATTACCGCACTGGCCGCTGCCACAGCAGAGTTGGCAAGGTAGATTTCGCTCGTACGTGCTCCCATGCGTCCTACAAAGTTACGATTGGTTGTGGAAACGCAACGTTCACCTTCGCCCAAAATGCCCATATAGCCACCTAAACAAGCACCACAGGTTGGGTTACTAAAGACAGCTCCTGCTTCAACAAAGATGTCAACAAGACCCTCTTTTTGTGCTTGCAAGGAGATTTTTTGTGTTGCTGGAGTGATGATAAGGCGTGTTTTGCGTGCCACTTTGCGACCCTTTAAGATGCTTGCCGCGATGCGTAGATCTTCCAATCGGCCGTTAGTACAACTGCCGATAAAGACTTGATCGATGCTCAAATCATCTTTGACAGCTTGATTGATCGATTTGCCATTCGATGGTAAAAACGGATAGGCAATCACAGGATCAAGGTTTGCGACATCGATGTGAAGCACTTGCATATAAGTAGCATCATCGTCTGAGTAGAAGAATTTTGGCTCACGTGCAAGATTTTTGTCTTTTAAAAATGCTTTGGTTGTTTCATCGACAGCCACAATACCGCTTTTAGCACCCGCTTCAATCGCCATATTGCAAAGAGAGAAACGATCATCCATGCTAAGATGTGCAATGGTGTCACCTGTAAATTCAAGCGTGCGGTACAATGCACCGTCCACACCTAAAATACGAATCACCTCAAGGATAAGATCTTTTCCATAAACATGTTGTTTTGGCTTTCCACTAAAGACGACTTTGATGGATTCTGGGACTTTAAACCAGTTCTCACCCGTAATCATCGCAAACGCAAGGTCGGTTGATCCCATACCCGTAGCAAAAGCGCCTAAAGCTCCATGCGTACAGGTGTGTGAGTCTGCGCCGATGATGACATCGCCTGGAACCACAAGTCCTTTTTCAGGTAAAAGCGCGTGCTCAATGCCCATGTCTTTTTCATCAAAATAGTGTTTGAGGTCATGTTTGTAAGCAAATTCACGGCTGATTTTTGCTTGGTTTGCACTGGCAATATCTTTGGCGGGGATGTAGTGATCCATAACGATACTAAAACCATCGGGATTGGCAAGCTTAGTCGCGCCACTCTCTTCAAACGCTCTGATCGAGATAGGTGTGGTAATGTCGTTGCCGATAACCATATCGATTTTACTTTTAATAATCTCGCCCGCTTTTACTGCGTGACCCACGTGGTCGCTAAAAATCTTTTCAGTGATGGTTTGTCCCATGGTATGCCTTTTGTTTACATGTAAAATATGCGTATTTTAGCAAAAAAAGGTTTAAGAAAAAAAAAGAGGGAAAAGAGTTGCCATTCTTGACAACTCTTGTGAATAAGCTTTTTGTAAAGTTACAAAAATTTCTACTCTCTAGATGGCGTTATAAAACAGTTATCGACCGCAGCCACAACCACCACTGCCGCATGAATCACTGTTATCATTTTTAGAGGTGTCGATGGAGAATGGAAGATACGCTGGGCAAAAGCGAATAAGCGCTGTTCCTAATAAAACGATACCGATTAAGCCAAACCAACTGTTAAAAATGACTCCTAAAATAATGACGGCAATACCTGCAATCGCGCGAATCATTCTGTCTGTTTTTCCTACATTGCACTTCATTGTAAACTCCTTATTTTGATTTTGGTTATTATAAAACAAAAAAGCTTTATTTGTCAGTAACATACGTTACAAAAGTGTTACAAAATTTCAATCTCTTTACGATGTAGGCGAATGAGGTTTTGTTTTTCAAGGTCTTTAAGTACACGACTAATCACAACACGCGATGTTCCGAGCGCCTCTGCTATCTCCTCATGCGTTACTTGCACAATGTTGGAATGGTGTGAACCTAACCACTCCAAGATACGACTATCGAGTTTTTTAAATTTTATGTCTTGAATCAGTGTGGCAAGTGCATCGAGTTTAATTGTAAAAAGTGAAAAAACATAGTTGAGGTATGTGGGAGAACGGTGCATGAGGTGTTTGACAACCTCTTCATTAATGAGCCAGCCCTCTACATCGCTAAGACTTTGTGCTGTGCCAATGGCAGGTGTTTGCGAGATGGTGCTTGACGTGTTGATGACGCATTGCTCGCCCTCTTTGAGCGCATACAAAGGGATTTTTTTATCGTTTTCACCATACATATAAAGCTCTATCTCGCCTTTGCCTAAAAGCAAGATATCTTTACAAATGTCTTCTTGGTAAAAAAGGATGGTATTTTTGGGGATTGAAACGCGTTTCGCGTGTTGCGAAAGGTATTCAAACTCTTCATTACTTAAGGCTTTGGCAAATTCAAAATTGTTTAAACTCAGCATTATTTACCTTTACATGTAAGAATGCTTTATTGTACAAAATATTTACCAAAAACTCTTTACGAAAGCGTTGTTAATGCTACATATTCAGGTTTAAGCAAAGCCTTTATAGTTTGCCAAAAAGCGTTTGATGCCTTCCGTTGAAAAAAGGGCTTCACTCCAAGGTTTTGGATCTATAATGTCAAAGTGTTTTTCTTTTAAAACGTACACACATGCCATAATCGGTTCATTTTTAACCAGAAGCTCCACCTCTTTACGCTCGTAATACTCGCCTTCAAAAGTATCAAGAATGACCATATCTTCTTCGTTTATATCATAATAAACGACTCCTTCAACAAGCTCATCGGCTTGGAAGATGACAGGGTAAACATCTTCTTTGACAGAACGTCTCGCATAGCCAGACAAGGTTGCTTTTTGCGAAAGATAATTTCCTTTGACCAGTCTATTCCAGACGTCTTCAAACATTAGTGATCCATACGTAAAGAGGTGTGTCATGTGCCTGCTCCTTGATGAAAATAATACCATGCTTTTTAATCATTTTAGTGGTCAAAAACTGTGCAAATTGAGTGTGAAAAACAAAACAAAAAACTGCATGATTTATATAAAAAAAGCGTAAAGTCATGTCAAAGTCACATTAAAATATAAAAAAGTGACTATTTTATGTCTTTCGTTTTAATATAATTAACATTTAGTTATATAAATTAACTGGTGATTTTAATAAATATTATTAAGCGAGGGAATATATGACAATTAAATCGAAACTTATGCTTCTTGGGGTTTGTGTTTTTTTAGCGTTGATGACGGTATCGGTTGTTTCGTATGTGAGTATAGAAGCCACAAAGATAAAAGGGGAAAAATATAATGATATTATCCTTTCCAAAGATTTGATAGCTGATATTCTTCCTCCTCCTGAGTATATCATTGAAAGCAGACTTGTAGCGTACATGATGCTTGAGGCTAAGGATGAAAAAGTTTTAAATGAACTTATCACCAAAATGGATTCTCTTAAAAAAGACTATATGGAGCGACAAACATATTGGGATGAAAATCTCAAAGATGCTGGGATGCGAAAATCTATTTTGGAAGAGACCAAAAAACCAGCACTTGAATTTTTCGACATCATAGATAAAGAGTATATTCCAGCCCTAAAGGCACACAATCGCGAAAAAGCACAAGAGCTTTCCAGCGGCATATTAAGCAATAAATATGAAGCACATAGGGACATGGTTGATAAACTTGTAGAAATGGCAAATAAGAAAGCTTCGCAAGATGAAGAAGATGCGACTACAATATTGCAAAAAAGCAGTACCACAATGATTTTTACGGTTCTTTTTGCGCTTGCAGTTATTTTAGTGATACTCTTTCTGACCATCAAAGCGATTACGTCAAAGCTTACAATGATTAATGAAGCCGTTGTTGAACTTGTAAAAGGTGATGGCGATTTGACCAAAAAACTTGAACTTAAAGGGCGCGATGAAATCGTAGATGTCGCAACCTTGCTCAATACCTTTGTTGAAAAAATAAGAGTCACGGTAGCTGAGGCTAAAAGCCTTACCATTGAAAATGCAACCGCATCAGAAGAACTTATTGCAACGGCTAAAGCCATTGAAACAAGGGTATATGGCGAATCAACAATGCTTCAAGAAGCGGTTCAAAAAGTTGAACCTATCAGACAATCTACTGTCAATAGTTCCAATACGCTGAATGAAAGTAAAGCAGAAATTATCAAAGCGTCACAAAAGCTTAGTGAAACAAGAGTATCGACGATGGATATTATGGAAAGAATTAGAGAGAATTCTCAAAGTGAACTTGAGCTATCTGACAAACTTCTTCACCTTGTCGAAGATACACAACAAGTCAAAAATGTGCTTGGCGTTATATCTGATATTGCCGATCAAACCAATCTCTTAGCCCTTAATGCTGCGATAGAAGCGGCACGCGCAGGAGAACATGGAAGAGGGTTTGCAGTCGTTGCTGATGAAGTGAGAAAATTAGCAGAGAGAACCCAAAAATCGTTAGTTGAAACCAATGCAACGATCAATGTTATTACACAATCCATCAGTGATTTGAGTGAAACCATGCAACGAGATATCGAAAAAGTTAAAAGCGTTATGGAAACTTCATCCGACATTGAAACAGCACTTACTGATGTTGCAAATTCCATTCATAAAATTACCGAAGTGGCAGAGGAGAGTGCTCAACAAGCCGATGATACCTCTTTGCAAATCAAAGAGATTGCCTCTAATCTTGAAAATGTCGGTGCCTCTTCTTTAAATAATTCACAAAGTACCAAAGAGATGATGCTAGCCATTGATCATCTTAATATCATGACCGAGCAACTCTCTTATAAAATGGATGGGTTTAAAGTCTCCTAAGTTTTTACAGTTTGCCAAAATGAAATCGATACGTTTTGGCAAACATCTTCATGCTCTAAAATGGCTCATTGACTGTGTTGAAATTGCATCAAAAAGAGTATAATTAATAAAATCATTGCAAGAGATCCCCCAAATGTTTACATGTAAAACAACGAACAGCCATAAAGATTTTTGTGCCTTAACCCGTGCTTTGGATGCAGAACTCAATACTCGCTATGGAAAAGAGCAAGCGTTGTATGACAAGCACAATGTGATTGATCCCATTGAAACGGTTTTGGTTGGTTATGAAGAAGATGTTCCTATGGCGTGTGGATGCTTTAAAAAAATCGATGACAAAACGGTTGAGATCAAACGGATGTTTGTGGCATCAAACTATCGTAGACGTGGTTTTTCATCACAGTTGCTTATGGCGTTAGAATCATGGGCGGTGGAGTGCGGTTTTTCACAAGCTCGATTAGAAACGGGTAAAGGTCAACCCGAAGCGATTGCCCTTTATCAAAAAATGGGTTATGAAGTCATTTCTAATTACCCGCCTTACGTGGGAATGGAAAACAGCGTTTGCATGTCTAAAACACTAAGGAGTTAACAATGGTACAATGCACTTTTTCTTCTCCTGTGGGAATGTTGTTGATAAGTGCTGATGAGCGCGGGATTTGTGCTTTGGATTTTGACGATAATGGCGAAATTCTTAAAGGCACAAACTCGCATATCGAGCTTCTTAAAAAAGAGCTGGAAGCCTATTTTTCGGGTAAACTCAAAACGTTTAGTGTGCCGTTACATCCTAAAGGCACCTTTTTTCAGCAGAGTGTGTGGAATGTGCTTCAAAGTATTCCTTATGGGGAAACCATCTCCTACAGTCGCGAGGCAGAATGGCTTAAACACCCCAAAGCCACGCGTGCTGTTGCCAATGCCAATGGTAAAAATAAGATCGCTATTATCATCCCATGCCATCGCGTGATTGCGAAAGATGGTGGGATCGGTGGTTATAGTGGAGGACTGTGGCGCAAAGAGTATCTCCTCGCACTTGAGGCAAAATACCGATGAAAATCGTTCTCGCCATCGACTCCTTTAAAGGGTGTGCGAGCTCGCAAGAACTCTCATCGTGGATCGGTGGCGCGATTGGCGACGTGTACCCAACAGCAGAAATCGTAGCGTGTTACATCGCCGATGGCGGCGAGGGAATGCTTGATGCCATTATGCAAAATGTCAAAGGGAACATTGTTACATGTAACGTGCATGACCCTTTAATGAATCCACTGAGTGCACAGTATGGCATATTAGAAGATGGCACAACGGCTGTTATTGAGATGGCGCAAGCTTCTGGGCTTCCGCTTGTTCCCAAAGAGAAACGCAATCCGCTTTTAACGACAACGTTTGGTGTGGGCGAGATGGTTAAGGATGCGATTTTAAAAGGGTGTCGTAAGTTTGTTGTCGGCATTGGTGGCAGTGCGACCAATGATGCAGGGCTTGGCATGATGCAAGCTTTGGGGTATCGTTTTTTGGATAGCAATGGCGAAGTGTTAGGGCACGGTGGCGAAATTTTAGAGAAAATTCATACGATTGATGAAAGTCGTGTGTTACCAGAGCTGAAAGCATGCGAGTTTGTGGTGGCGTGCGATGTTGACAATGTCATGTTCGGAGCGCACGGTTCAGCGCAGATTTACGCAGGGCAAAAGGGTGCGGATGAGGTGATGATAAAACGCCTTGATGCAGGCATGGAACACTTCACCAAAGTGCTTAAAAACCGCCTTGGCAAAGATGTTGCCATGAATGCAGGTTCTGGTGCAGCGGGTGGCATGGGTGGCGGTATGCAAGCCTTTTTGGATGCCAAACTTCGTTCAGGCATTGAAATTATTTTAGATCAGATCGGATTTGATACACACCTCAAAGATGCAACGCTCGTGATTACGGGAGAAGGGCGCATTGATAAGCAGTCGTTGATGGGTAAAGTACTCAGCGGTGTCTCAAAACGAGCTCAAAATGCGGGTGTTCCACTCATTGCTTTAGGCGGTGGTATTGCCGATGAATTGGAAGAGCATGAAGGCGTGGATGCACTTTTTTCCATTATGCGTTATCCCATGAGTTTGGAAGAGGCGATGGAAAAAAACAGAGCTGAAAAACTGGTCAGACAGAGTACGAAAGAGATATTTAGACTTATAAAATTAATAAAAAATTCTGCCTCGTAAGAGGCGAAAGCACCATAGGTGCGTGGGCATTCTGCCGAAGAAAACCTAGTGTTAACGTAGTTTTTAAAGCTTTGCTTTAAAAGCGTGTCAAGAGTTCTGTAAAGAACTCCAACTAATAATGAAAAAGAGATATATGAAACACAGTGAACTTGTTTGTATTAATGACTATTTAAAGCAATACCGTAAAATTTCCTCGATTTACCGTGTGGATGACAGTGTTTTGCGCATTATTTTTGAAGCGGGAGAGCCGCTGTTTGTTGACCTTGGGCGTGGGGATTCGTATATGTTTTTTAAAGAGGATTTCAAACAAGCCAAGCGTTACACCGCACCTTTTGATGTTCTGCTTGCCAAGCGTTTTGCCAATGCGAAGATTGAGTCGATGGAAGTGGAAGAGGGGAATCGTATTTGGCGCATAGGTGTGCTGGCGAGTTCAAGTTACAAAGCGATGCGCACGACCTTGCAGTTGGAGTTTACGGGGCGCAATACCAATGCGATCATTTTAGATGAAAACGAGGTTGTTTTAGAGGCGATGCGGCATATTGACTCCAGTGTCTCTTTTCGCAGTGTCAAGGTCAATGAAGTCTTGGAAAAATTACCACCCAAAGAGCTTAAAGAGAAGCCTTTTGTGCTGGGGGGAAGTATTGAAGAGTACCTAAAAGCGTCGTATGAAAAACGTTTACATGTAAAGCTTGAAGAGATCAAAAAACAGAAAATTGCGCAAGTAGAAAAAAAGATCACGAAGCTTACCCAAGCGATTGATGCACTCGAAAATGAAGAAGAGTTGATGGTGAAAAGTGACGAGGCTCAAAAAGAGGCAACCTTAGTTTTGGCACATTTGCACACCAATGTGATGAAAGGGTATCAAGAGAGCGTGACGCTTCTTGATTTTGAAGGCAACGAAGTGACGATTCATCTGCCACAAGCCCAAAGTCCTCAAATGGCAGCGAATATGCTCTTTAAAAAGTCGAAGAAACTACGCCAAAAAGCACTCTCTGTGCATCGTCAAAAAGAAAACTTGGAAGAAAAACGACTCTTTTTGGAGCGGATGGTCGGTGTCATTAACGCGGCACACGATCCTGAAGAGATACACATTTTAGTGCCAAAGCAGCGCAAATCAAAGCAAAAAGGCGATGAAAGCAATCTTTATGAGACCTTTTTATTAGAGGGTTATCGTATTTTGCTGGGTAAAAATGAAAAAGGCAACATTGCCCTCTTGCAAGAGGCGAAAAAGAACGATATATGGTTACATGTAAAAGATATGCCCTCTTCGCATGTGATTATTTGCACTGAAAAACAGAACGTTCCTGAAGCGGTACTTATATTTGCCGCAAAATTGTGTGTGGAATTTAGCATGTCTCAAAAAGGCGGCTATTTGGTCGATTATACCAAACGCAAAAACGTGAAGCCCTTTGATGGAGCGAATGTTGCTTATGAAGAGTATCAAACGCTTAAAATTTATAAAGAGTAAAATTCTGGCTTATCGAGTCAAGCTTTTCAGAGAAACATCGAACTTTCAGTTCTTGTTTTGCGCCTAGTGCAACGTAGCTTCTTAGGCAAAGCCTAAAAAGCGTATAAAAATGAGGAGTAGAGAGTTTGCTGCTTTTTGCAGCCGTCCCAATAGTTCAAAAAGGAGGTAAAAATGCCTGTAGGACCGATTGGAAATGTGATTTATGCCAACCAGATGATACCCGTGCAAGCGGCAAAACAGATGGACTACCTCAATAGTGTTCAGATGCAAAGCGCCATAGCTGAAGCGATGCAAAATGAAAAAGAAGAAGTTGTTGAAGATGTCAGACCCGCAGAAGAGAGCTATAAAATAGACCCTGAACACGAGCACGAACGCAAAAAACACGATGAAGAGAGTGGTGCTACCGAAGAGCAGATGAGACAAAAAGAAGAGCATGCGGAGCATTCTACGTCTAAAGATGAGGAAGAGTCTGTGATACATGAAGGGCATTTGGACGTTAAAGCTTAGCCTCACCTTGACTTTGCTATGATTACTTCTTACAAGATAACATCATAAAAGAGTTTTCCATGAACTTTAAAGCACTTTACGAATCAAACAAACAACGCGTTTTTACAGGGCTGGTCATGATGGCATTTGCCGCCATTGTCGCATTTTTGAACAACAATTTGATTACATGGCTCATAATGGGCGCTATGTATCTGTTTGCTTTTTATGAGGCAATGAACCTCTTTGAAGTCAAAGATAACAAACTGTATGTTTTTGCTGTTTTGTTGTGGCTTGCTGCATTTATTTATCCAAATCCTGACGATCTTATTTACCTTGCACTCATTGTCTCTTTGTCCGTGATGGCGTATACGAAACAGGTCGATTATAAGCTTCTAGCACCATTCTTTTATCCTTCCATTTCGATGTTGTTCATTTATGCGCTGTACCATGATTTTGGTATGTCTGTTCTCATTTGGCTTGTTATCATAGTGGCGTTCACCGATACAGGCGCATATTTTGTTGGTAAAAGTATTGGTAAAACACCTTTTTCTCCAACCTCGCCCAATAAAACACTTGAAGGTGTTGTCGGTGGTGTGCTCATCGCTACCGTAGCGGGCGCTCTTTATGGAACATTTTTTATCTCATTATGGCTTTCAGCATTGATCGCACTTTTGACATCAGTTGCCTCTGTCTTTGGTGATCTTTTTGAGAGTTATCTCAAACGCGAAGCCGGTGTGAAAGACAGTGGTAACCTTTTTCCAGGGCATGGAGGCATGTTAGACAGACTCGATGGCTACCTTTTTGGCGTTGTGGTCATGGTCATTTTGCTTCGGGGACTTGCGTAAGTGGTACTTCTTGGCTCAACAGGTTCCATCGGCGTTAATGCGCTTATCATCGCCAAGCGCTTTGGTATTATGGTTGAGGCTTTGGTTGCGGGTAAAAATATTGATCTTTTAAATGAACAAATCAAAGAGCATCAGCCAAAATACGTTGCGATCAGCGATGCCAAAGATCGCGCTTTAGTCAATCATAAAAATGTCTTTGTCGGACGAGAGGGCATTTTAGAACTACTCCAAAAAACACAAAGTTTTTTAGTGGTCAATGCTTTGGTTGGTTTTGTAGGACTTGCTCCTAGCATTGAAGCATTGAGACTTGGAAAACGCCTTGCTCTTGCCAATAAAGAATCCCTTGTCGTTGCGGGGCATCTGCTTGACACTGAACGTATTACGCCTATTGACAGTGAACACTTTGGGCTTTGGTATCTTATGGGCAATCGTCCTATTCGAAGTATGACGATTACGGCAAGCGGTGGAGCTTTTCGCGATACGCCACTGGAGCAACTCTCAACAATGTCATTTCAAGATGCACTCAAACATCCGAATTGGAGCATGGGTGCCAAAATTACCATCGATAGTGCGACGATGACCAATAAACTTTTTGAGCTTTTAGAAGCCAAATGGCTTTTTGGAGTTGATAAACTGGATGCCATTATTGAGCCAAAGTCGATTATTCACGCCTTTGTTGATTTCCAAGATGGCAGTACCACCGCGCATTTGGCGGTTGCTGATATGAAACTTCCTATTGCTTTTGCACTTCTGGGTGAAGTTGAAGAGCCCATACTCCCCTCTATTGATTTAGCTTCCATTGGTTCTTTCTCGTTCCAAAAGATTGATGCTGCACGTTATCCGATTTGGGAGATTAAAGAGGATGTGCTCTCTCATCCAACACGTGGTGTGGTCATCAATGCTGCGAATGAAGTGGGCATTGCTAAATTTTTCAATCAAGAGATCAATATATTAGAGTTAGCAGCGTTGACCAAAAGAGCGTATCGTCATTTTGAAGATGCAACACCTAAAAGTTTAGATGAGGTCTTTGAAATTGACAAAGAAGTGAGACACTATTGTTTATCTTCTTAGATTTACATGTAAAGTGTTTCGAAAAAGTTTCTGCCTCGAATGAGGCAAGCTTTAGTGTATAGCGTAGCTTCTTGAGCTTTGCCTAAGAAGCGTATAAAAATAAAAAGTGAGGTATAAATGTTACATAAAACAGACTACAACTTTAGGCTGAAGGACAGCATTATTGGGTTGCAGTTCTTATTTGTTGCTTTTGGAGCATTGGTTTTAGTACCAATTCTTACAGGGCTTGACCCCAATGTTGCGCTTTTCACAGCGGGACTTGGCACACTTCTGTTTCAGCTTACCACGCGTGAGCAGATTCCTCCGATTTTCTTGGCGTCTTCGTTTTCATTTATTGCGCCGATTATTTACGGGCTTAAAACATGGGGCTTGGCGGGCACACTTTGCGGTCTTGCCGCAGCGGGATTATTCTACTTTTTTCTCAGCGTTGTTGTGCGCCTTAAAGGTTCGGACTTTTTACACAAACTCTTTCCTGCGGTGGTTGTAGGTCCTGTTATTATGACAATTGGTCTTATTCTTTCTCCCGTTGCTGTCAATATGGCGATGGGTAAAACAGGCGATGGAGCGATTGTTTTAGTACCACTTCATCAAGCGATGATGGTCTCTATGTCGGCACTTATCGTCACGCTTTTGGTAGCACTTTTGGGTAAAGGTGTGCTTCGATTATTGCCGATTTTATGTGGCATTATCGCTGGGTACACTGTCTCTTTAGTGTTAGGGATCGTTAGTTTTGACTCGGTAGCAAAAGCAGCATGGTTTGCAATGCCAAATTTTGTTTTCCCTGAGTGGAATTTGGAAGCGATTATCTACATTTTGCCGATAGCGATAGCCCCTGCGGTTGAGCATGTGGGTGGTATTTTAACCATCAGCAATGTGACAAAGACGGATTATTTGAAAAAGCCAGGTTTAAAAACCACACTTTTAGGCGATGCGATTGCAACAACGGCAGCATCGATGCTTGGCGGGCCTCCAAATACAACGTATTCAGAAGTGACAGGTGCTGTGACGATTACCAAAGCGTACAATCCTGCCATTATGACATGGGCGGCAATTTTTGCGATTGTCTTAGCGTTTGTTGGTAAACTTGGCGGTCTGCTTGCAACCATTCCTGTTCCTGTTATGGGCGGTATTTTACTGCTTCTTTTTGGCATTATCGCTTCGATTGGTTTAGGAACGATGGTAAGAGAGCGAGTCGATATGAACGATCCTCGCAATATGATCATCGTCTCCATGATTTTGGTTTTAGCCATTGGCGGTATGGTGGTTGATATGGGTGGCGTTGCGTTTAGTGGTATTGGTTTAGGTGCCATTGTGGGTATTGTGCTCAATCTTGTCTTGCCAAAAGGGCATCATATTAGTGAGTAGTCAAGTAAGGAAAAAAATAGAGTATGTTTCGCCTCTCCTTTGCATTTGCCGCGATAGCGGTATTATCGCTTATTAATTTTTACAGCTATAAGCGTTTTTTAAAGCGCTTAGATCTGCTCTTCAAGATTCAAGTCGTAGTGAAATGGGTGATGATTGCCATCACCCTTTGTGAGATTTTATACTTTTTTGTTCTTCGTTTAGACAATCTTGATCCGCTTCTTTATGCCCTTTTTTCCGCAATGATTGGCGTTTCCTTTATGCTTTTCTGTGTCGCGATCATTTATGATTTAATGCATATCCCTTATGCGAAAATCCCGCACGACTACTCAAGACGTCTGTTTGTGAAAATGGTTTTTGATGTAACCATGCTTATTTTAGCGCTCTCTTACATCACCAAAGGCTTTTTAAATGGCATGAAAGCGCCGATAATTAAAGAGCTAGATGTGTATATCGCAGGGTTACACGAAGAGCTAACCATCGTGCAGATTACGGACTTGCACATTGGAAAAACACTTGGAAAATCGTTTGTGGATGATGTCGTAAAGCAAATCAATGCCCTTGATGCGGACATCGTTGTGATTACCGGCGACTTGGTCGATATGCCCGTAGAGCAAATCGGCGATAAACTGGATGCTTTGCGCGATATACAGAGCCGTTTAGGTGTCTACTTTGTACCTGGCAACCATGAGTATTTTTACGGAGTACATAAGATCATGGAGTTTGTTGAATTCCTTGGCGTGAATGTTCTCTCAAACCGCTCTATAGTCATTAACAATACGCTTAATCTTGCGGGTGTCTCTGATATGATGGGTAAGCGTTTTGATTTTCTGCCGCCTGATTTGAAAAATGCGCTTAACCATGTAAACCCAAAACTGCCGACCATTTTACTCTCGCATCAGCCTAAAATCGTTACGGAAATGAAAGATGAAAAAATCGATCTCATATTAAGCGGTCACACGCATGGTGGACAGATTTTTCCTTTTGGGCTTTTAGTGTTACTTGATCAGCCCTATCTTAGCGGGCTGTACCAGCACTCAGCACAAACTCAAGTCTTTGTCAGCAATGGGGCAGGCTATTGGGGACCGTCCGTGCGCATTATGGCACCAAGCGAAATCGTGAAAATCAATCTTAAAACGAAAGTCAACGTATGAAACGGTTTTTAGCACTTCTTTGTTTTACTCTTCTTGTGAGCGGTTGTAGCGTGAAGCAAGAAGCTTTACATGTAACCCCTGATAAAGTTCAACAACTGACATCTGAGTTAACTCATTTAGGGCACGACATAGACTACCAAGAAGCGCGCATGTTGGCGTATGAAGCACTCTTATACCCACAAATTTTAGTGGAGCGTTATGGATTGGTCTATCCACCAACGTTTCATAATTTTTTGATTAATACGGGAATTAAGGAGCGAGGGCTTTGTTATCAGTGGAGTGAAGATATGATCACGCATCTTAAAAGCCTCAAATACCAAAGCTTTGATCTGCGTTGGGGTGTGGCGAATAAGGGCGAGTTTGATGAACACAATTCTGTTGTCGTTGTTGCCAAAGGAGCACCTTTTTGGACGGGTGTATTAATTGATCCGTGGCGTCATTCTGGGGAGCTGTACTGGGCAAAATTGGGAGATGATCCTGACTACAAATGGGTGGAAAATCTTGAACGAAGCCGCTACTATGGGACGATTGGCGAGTGATCTTGCGCTAATTTTTGTAAGATGATGCGAATCACACTTGCGCGTCCAACGTGTTTATCGCCTTCACTTAGAACAACGACCTCTTGTGCCAGTTTATGAATTTTACAAGGAAGCGATTTGACGATGTCTAAAATGTCGTTAAGATCATACAGTAAGGCAATATTTTTAGGTCCACCACTCTCAAAGTGTACTTGACTCTCACTAAAAAGCTCGGCAATAAAATAGCCATTAGGATTGAGCGCTTCAATCGATTTTTCAAAAAGCATTTTTTGATTTTGTTTCGGTAGATGAAGATAGGTGCAAATCACCGCATCATAAAGTTGCTCAGGCTTCCAGTACTCCAAGAGCGTATGGCGTGTTTTAATAAAAACATAACTCTCTTTCGCGCGTCTTCGAAGCTTTAAAAGTGCCACATCGGAAGCATCAAGTGCTTCGACAACAAGCCCTTTGTCGGCTAAATAGATCGCATTGCGACCTTCACCCTCGCCTAAACACATCACATTTTTTGCTTGCAGTAAAAGCTCTATATTTTCTTTGATGAAATTATTAGGCGCTTCCCCGTAGATGAGATTTTTTGTTTGAAATTTTTCATTCCAAAATTCTTGCATCACGCACCTTTTCATTTTTCATTTTTTAATTGTAACACAATTTAAATCAATGACATGCTTTTTAAATTGCGTTAAAATCATTGCATAAATATGAAGGAGTAAAAATGAAATATCCTACTTTTTTTGATACGACAGAGACCATCACGCTTTATGATCCACTTTCAAACGTTTTGGGTGCTTTTGAAAATGGAGAAATTACTTTTAGTTATCTAGATGTGGTTAAAAGTGCAGGGCACAGTTGTCCTACCATGGCAGGTGCGTATTTGATGATACGTGAAGGGTTGAAGGCACTTTATCCTCATTCTTTACCAGAGCGCGGTGCCATTAAAGTTTTTTTTAAAGAGACGCAAACAGAGGGAACAACCGGCGTTATTGCCAACGCTTTCTCTCTCATTACAGGTGCTACCGATACATGGGGATTTAAAGGTTTAAGCGGGAAATATGTGCGCAAAAATTTGATGGATTTTAGTGCAGATATACCTTTACATGTAAGAATACAACGCGTAGATACGGGGGTATTTGTTGATGTTGCTTACAACCCAAATAGCATCGAAATTGACCCAAAAATGCAACCTTTGATGCAAAAGCTGTTTACCGAAATGCTCAGTGAAGAAGAAAAAGAGATATTTAGGGCATTATGGCAAGCAAGGGTAGGCAAAATTTTAGAAAATTTTGATAAAGTTATAACCATAAAATAAACTCAATTTAGCTGGAGTGTGTATTGCTGAGCTTAAAAAAACAAAATATTACTAAGTGGATTGTTTTTTTGCCAGCATTTGCCATTTTGCTTACCTTTATCATCACCTTAGGTATTGTGATTACCGCAGAGCGCGCTGAGTATCAAAAATCGCTTGATAATACGCGCGCTGCCTACGTAAAACGCTCTAAAATTCAAGCGCAAGAGCGCATTGAGAAGCTTGTTGATTATATCAATGAAAATGAAAAATTTTTGATGAATGAAGCAAAAGATGAAATTAAAAATATCGTCAATCTTGCTTACCAAATTATCAATGATATTTATATTGAAAACCCAAACCTTCCCCGCGAACAGATACTCGCAAAGATAAAGAATAAACTACGCGATACCCGTTTTTTCAATGATTTAAGCGGGTACTATTTTATCTTTGATTTGCAAGGTACGTGCGTGATGCATGGCGTCAATAAAGAGATGGAAGGTCAAAATTTCATCAACTTTCAAGATGGCGTGGAAAAATCATTTATTCAAAATGCAATTGAACGTTTTAAAAATGAAGATGCGTTTGCATTGACATGGAGTTGGAAAAATCCAAAAGATGAGACTTTTCGCACAAAGATAGGCTATAACAGACGATATGAGCCTTTAAATATTTTTGTAGGCAGTGGTCGCTATGAAGATGAGATAAGGGCGCGTGTTAAAAAAGAGAGCCAAAAGCTTTTACTGAACACCAAGTATGGCGAGTATGGTTATATCTTTGCGTATGATTATGCAGGCAACACTATCTCTCATGGCGATACTTCCTTGATTGGGAAGAATAGACTTGACGTGGTTATAAATGGCCAGTATGTTATTCGGGACATTGTAGAAGGCGGCAAACGAAATCCCGAAGGCTTTTTTATGAGCTATGTCGCCTCATACCATCCAACAGCGCAAGACCGTTCTAAAATCTCCTTTATTCATGCCATTCCACAGTTTGAGTGGGTCATTGGTACGGGAGCTTATCTTTTTGAAGAGAACAATGCCCTTTTAGAGCAAGAGCAAATCCTTAAAGATAAGATGCAATCAACGATTATTAATATGCTCGCGGTATCTTTGATTATTATGCTCTTGGTGATGGGTATTATGTTTTTTATCTCAACAAAACTTCGCTCTGTTCTGTCGCGTTATGAGAACCATTTATTACTGAGCAACAAACAAATTCGTGAGCAAAAATTGGTCTTTGAGACGCTTTACCAAAAATCGGCAGATGGTATATGGTTGCTTAAAGATGGTGTTTTTGTTGATTGTAATGAAGCGATTGTCAAGATGTTTAAAGCGCAGGATAAACAAGCGCTGATTAATGTAACTTTGTCGGACCTTTCTCCTGAATTTCAACCTGATGATCAAAGCTCGTATGAAAAAGCTCTTTGGATGAATGCCCTAGCTTCGCAACAAGGCGTGCATAAATTTGAATGGCAAGCACGCGCATGTGATGGCACACTTTTTTGGATCAGTATTATGATGACCATGATCCGCATGGATAAAGGAATTATCCAACACTGTTCTGTTCGAGATATTACCATTCGTAAAGAGCTTGAGGAAGAGAATAAAAAACAGAAAAAGCTTTTGATTCATCAAATTGAACACGATACCCTCACAGGACTCCCCAATCGTAATCTTTTGCAAGACAGACTTACCCAATCGATTAAAAAAGCAAGCCGTGATCATAATGTCCTTGGTGTTATGTTTGTCGATGTCGATAAGTTTAAAAGTGTGAACGACTCTTTGGGACATGATGCAGGCGATATGCTTTTAAAAACCATTGCAACGCGTATGCGAAGCAGTGTGCGTGAAACAGATACGGTAGCGCGCTTAAGCGGAGATGAGTTTATTGTGCTTTTGGATGGTTGTAAAGATGTCAGTGATATTTTTATTGCGATTAAAAAATTGGTTGCAGCTTTTCAAGAGCCGTTCCATCTGGGTAATGAGAGTTTTAAAATTACGATGAGTATTGGTGTGAGCGTTTATCCTAATGATGGCGAAGTGGCGAGTAAATTGCTTAAAAATGCTGATATCGCAATGTATAAGGCCAAATCAAAAGGGCGCAATCGTTATGTCTTTTTTGACCAAGAGATGAACCAAGAGACGAATGAGCACCTTGAAGTTGAAAAGAGTCTGCATAAAGCGCTTGAAAATAATGAATTTGTCATTTTTTATCAACCACAAATCAATCTTCAAAGTGAACAAATTGTAGGCTTTGAAGCATTAATAAGGTGGAATCACCCTACACGTGGACTGACAGCACCTGGGTATTTTATCCACATCGCCGAAGAGAGCGAACTCATTGTTGAGATTGGTAGCTGGGTCATTAAAGAGGTAATGCGACAGATTAAAACATGGTATGACATGGGACTGAATCCTGGTAAAACCGCGATTAATATCGCAGGAAAACAGCTAGAGTCAGCCAATTTGGTTGCATTTATGATTCAAAATTTGCGAGAAAGTGGGTGCAAACCTGAATGGATTGAGATGGAGATAGTGGAGCGGTTTATCATGAAAGATACAACCAAATCCATTGCACTTCTCAAACGATTTAGAGAATTGGGCGTTGATATTTCGATTGACGATTTTGGTACCGGTCACTCTTCGCTCGCCTATCTCAAACAACTTCCGATTACCAAGCTTAAAATCGATCAAAGCTTTGTTCAGAATTTAGAAGAGAGTGGGGAAGATCGTGCGATTGCCCGTACCATCATTGAATTGGGTCGTGGTCTTGGGCTCAAAGTATTGGCAGAGGGTGTTGAAACCAAAGGACAAAAAGAGTTTATTTATACCAGCGGTTGTGAATTGATGCAAGGTTATCTCTTTAGTAAGCCTGTGCCGGCAGAAGATGCGGAACTCTTATTGAAAAATCAAGCACACATGCTATAATCATAACAGTAAAATGAGCAAATAGGGTAAACATGATACGAAGAGAATTTTTAGGATTGATGGGTGCTACGCTTTTAGGTAGCATTGCGCAAGCAGATGAGCTAAAACATCCCGATATTTGGCTTAAAGATGAGCAAAAAGTGGTGTTTGACGCTGTCATGAAAAAGCTTGGGATGGTTGAACGCATGGTTGGCTATGCTAAGTTTAATCTTATCTCTTTTGATGATACCCTTAAAATTGCTAGAAATTACTCTAAAATTGGTGCATTTACCCCTACTGAGATCGCTTATATCGAGGAAGTTTTTTACACAGATCCAGTTATTTATGGTTTTTATGGCAAACGTACCGTTGAACAATTGAGCTATGTTGTCAATGAAAAAGATGTTGTCAAAGTTGATGGCTCTGGGCACTATGTTTACAAAGAAACTTCGCAAGAACTTTTAAACCGTTTAATCAAAGATATTGGACCTACACTTATTTTAACCTCAGGTGTTCGCAGTGTTGTTAAACAACTCAGCCTTCACATGGAAAAAATTAAAAGCGAAAAAGGCAATATTACCATTGCTTCACGCTCTCTTGTTCCTCCTGCGTATTCTTACCACACTGTGGGTGATTTTGATGTGGGTAAAAAAGGCTGGGGTGCCCAAAACTTTACATCCAATTTTGCACGCACAGAAGAGTTTTGGAACCTACAAAAGCTCTCCTATATCTCTATGCGCTACACGATTGGTAATGGCGATGGTGTAAGATTTGAGCCATGGCACGTGAAGATCGTTTAGATTGATGATTTTAAGCATTGAAAGCAGTTGCGATGATAGCTCTATTGCTATTACGCGCATAAGCGATAAAAAACTTCTCTTCCATAAAAAAATTTCCCAAGATGCTGAACATGCGAAGTATGGTGGTGTCGTCCCCGAACTTGCTGCGCGCCTTCATGCGGTGACGCTTCCAAAAATACTTGAAGAGACAAAGCCCTATTTTACGCAACTTAAAGCGATTGCAGTGACAAATGAACCGGGGCTTTCCGTGACTCTTGTTGAGGGCGTGAGTATGGCAAAAGCGCTGAGTGTTGCGCTAAGTCTTCCTCTTCTTGGCATCAATCACCTCAAAGGTCACATTTGCTCTTTGTTTATTGAGGATGAGACACGCTTTCCGATGGATGTTTTACTCGTTTCTGGTGGGCATACCCAACTTTTACATGTAAAGAGTTTGAGTGAAATAAAGCTCCTTGCTACAACGATGGATGACAGCTTTGGTGAGAGTTTTGACAAAGTGGGCAAAATGCTAGGACTTCCTTATCCTGCGGGTGCTATCATCGAAAGCTATGCTAAAAGAGGCAATGCCAAACGGTTTGATTTTACGATTCCATTGCAAGGTACCTCTTCATCACTACTGGCATTTAGTTATTCGGGTCTTAAAAATCAAGTCAGACTCTGCATTGAAGCACAAGAAAATTTGGACGAGCAAACCCTTTGCGACATCTGTGCCTCGTTTCAGCGTGTAGCGGTTGCCCATCTGATGCAGAAGATCAAAAAAGCGTACAAAGAGAGAAAAGTAGAGCACTTTGGTGTTGTTGGAGGCGCAAGTGCAAATCTTTATTTACGAGGTGAACTTGAAGCCTTTTGCGCGTCTAAAAAAGCGAAACTTCACACCGCTAAAATGGAATTTTGCTCTGATAATGCCGCAATGATAGGTCGTTGTGCCGTTGAAGCATACGCCCAAAATGCCTTTATCAGTTTGGCTGATCTTAAAGTGCGTAGTTCTTCGAAAGATATTTTCTTCTAAAAACTTAACGTGGAAACGATCCGTTGTTGATGTCAATAACGGTACCATTTATGTACTCAGGTGACTCTGTAGAAAGCCAAACAATGGTTTTAGCAATCTCTTCAGGCTGTGCGAATCGTTTTGAAATGACGGATTTTAAAAAGGCTTCCTGACGCGCTTGGGGGATGGTGTTAAGCATATCCGTTGTAACGGGACTCGGCGCTACGGCATTGATGATGATTTTGCCTTCAAATATTTTTGAAAAGCTCTTCGTGGCATTGATCAGTCCTGCTTTAGTGATACCATACCAAATATCAGGATGCCCAATTTGCCCAGCAATAGAGGTATTGTTGACAATACGACCACCTTTCTCAAGCATGGTTTTTGCCACCTCTTCAATGAGCTTCACGGGCGCTTCAAGATTGATTTTAAGCATGGTATTAATTTGATCATTTTTGTAGTTTTGGTAAGGAATTGCATACATAATGCCGGCATTGTTGATGAGAATATCAATCGCTGGAAGTGAGGCAATGAGTGCAGCAATCGCATCGACGTGTGCTAAATCAAATACAATGGTTTTAATTTTTGGGTGTGTTGATAGCTCAAAATTTTTAAAGTCTCGTGCAAGGATAATGACATCATAGTCTAATGCCAAAAAAGCTTTTGTGACTTCAAGACCTATACCTTTGTTTCCACCCGTGACTAAAGCTGTTTTTTGCATCTATTTTCCTTTTCGACCGTTACAAAATAATAATCTCTTCTTCAAGCTTTATGCCAAAGCGCTTTAATACTTCTTCTTTGACGGCCGTTATAAGTGTGATGGCTTCCTCGTACGTGCCACCTCCAAGATTGACTAAGAAGTTGGCATGGACATTGCTAAACATCATATTGCCAACACGTTTACCTTTAAATCCTGCCTCTTCGATAAGCTTTCCAGCATAGTGTCCCTCAGGGTTTTTAAAACAGCTTCCCGCACTTGGCTCTTTGGGTTGATTGTCACGCATTTTTTTAAACATGGCAAGCAGATTTTCATCAAAACCTTTTTTACATGTAAAGGTTGCTTCGTAAACGACACCTTCAATTTTAGCGAAGCGGTAGCCATGTTCTATGTGCGATTTTTCGCTCCATCCATGTTCTGTTCGAATAGCGATGAGGTCATTGAAAATTTCCCACTCTTTCAGTCCTGCATTCATAGCCACCATGCCACCCAGCTTTCCGGGGAGTTTTTGCATCAGCTCAAAGCCAGCAAGATCATGTTTTTTAGCAAAAGTGAGGATTTTTCCACTCGGCGTTGCGCCTCCTACATGTAAAACATTTTCTGCAAGATGAATAAAATCAAACGACTTATCAAGCATCGCAAGTGGAGGAGGGGTTGGACTGATCAAAAGGTTGTTTGCTCCGCCAATGAGCTTATAGCCTTTAGGAAGTGGCGTAGTGGAATCAAGCAATAAAACATCCAGCGTTGGGCCAATTTTGATACTGGAAAAGGTCGAAAAATTAATCGATTTTGTCATTTAAAAAACAAATGAAGGAATCAGCTCAATCATGCGGGTGGTAAACTCGATCATCATGTTCATCATCCAAGGCATTGTAAAGATAGCAACAACGATGGTAATAAGAATTTTTGGAACAAAGCTGAGGGTTGATTCATTGATCTGGGTAACGGCTTGGAAAACACTAATCGCCAGACCCGCGATGAGTCCTGCCATAAGCATCGGCATGGAGAGCAAGAGTGCTATTTTAAAGGTTTCAACGCCTAACCCAATCAGTTTGGCTTCCATTAACTGTTCCTCAATGCTGCATACTCTTTGGGAATGAGAAAGTCACAGGCTTTGATTTGCTGATCGTAAAAACCGTGTTTATAGCCGATTTCAAAGAGCTTATCAATCGCTTGGTACTGCACGTCATTCATCTCGATAGAGTGTTCATTGGCGTAAAGTCCAAGATACTTTTTGAGGGTTGCTTGATCGACTCGAACGAGATTGCGCTCCAAAAGCATTTTGGAAAGAAGCCCTTGGTGGGTATGGGCGACATCAACCGCTTGAATGAGGGCATCTTCACAAGCAATGGCACGCAAAATCGGCATAGAACGACGAAGTGCCATACCGCCAAGGGGTAAAGGAAGTTCTTCTTTGCAAAGCTCTCTCCAAATATCCCATATTTCTCGCTCAACCACAAGTTCATCACTAAAATTTAGAATACTTTCATGAATCAAAACACCCGCGTCCACTTCGCCATCCAACACGGCTTGTTCAATCTCTAAAAAGTTTTTATAGATAATGCGAGCCTCTGGGTAAGCGATTTTAAAAAGCAGCGCATTAGTTGTGTGGGTGCCACTAAGAGCGACTTTAAAATTTTTTTTGAGTTTGGTCTCTTTTTTCTTCACAAGTTTGGGGCCATAACCCTCGCCAAAACTTACGGCTGTGCGTAAAAGAGCATATTCACTGCGAATTTTAGGGTAGAGGGCAAAGCTAATGGCAGTAATATCATAACTGTTTTTAAGTGCTTCAAGGTTTAGTGTTTCGATGTCTAGAGCAAGGTTCTCAAAACTAAGACCGTGTGTACTAACCCAGCCAAATTTGATGGCATAATACATAAAAATATCATCGGCATCAGGTGAATGCGCTACAGTAATGGTCTTCAAAAGTGTCCTTGAAAAAGTTTTAAATCATTTTAACATATTACATATTGAAATATTTTGAACTGCTTCCAAAGAAATCGTATAGAATTGCTTCAAAGGGCTTTTTCAAGCTCAAAATGGTAAAATAATAACACTATGAAATGAGGTAGTACAATGCAAATCGACGAAAATAAGAAAAAAGCACTTGAACTTGCGATCAAACAGATCGACAAAGCGTTTGGAAAAGGTGCACTGGTACGACTTGGCGATAAAGTGGTTGAACCCATTGCTTCGATCAGCACAGGCTCTATTGGGCTGGATCTTGCACTTGGAATCGGCGGTATCCCACAAGGGCGTATTATTGAAATTTATGGACCTGAGAGTTCAGGAAAGACGACATTGTCACTTCAAATCATTGCAGAAGCACAAGCGAAGGGAAGCATCTGTGCGTTTGTCGATGCAGAACACGCGCTTGATGTGAAATACGCGGGCAATCTCGGTGTTGACATCGAAAATCTTTTGGTTTCTCAGCCTGATTTTGGTGAACAAGCACTCGACATTGTTGAAACACTTGCACGCAGTGGTGCGGTTGATGTTATCGTTATTGACTCCGTAGCAGCACTTACTCCAAAAAGTGAAATTGAAGGCGATATGGGCGATTCGCACATGGGTGTTCAAGCAAGACTAATGAGTCAAGCACTTCGCAAGTTAACTGCAGTTGTACACAAAATGAATACGACGGTTATTTTTATCAACCAAATTCGTATGAAAATCGGTACAATGGGTTATGGCTCTCCTGAAACCACTACGGGTGGAAATGCACTGAAGTTTTACGCTTCCGTTCGTATTGATGTGCGAAAAATCGCGACACTTAAACAAGGTGAAGAGCAGATTGGTAACAGGGTTAAAGCAAAAGTCATTAAAAATAAAGTAGCACCTCCGTTTCGTCAAGCAGAGTTTGATATTATGTTCGGCGAAGGTATTTCTAAAGAGGGCGAAATGGTCGATTATGGTGTCAAGCTGGACATCATTGATAAAAGTGGCGCTTGGTTTAGCTATAACGAGACAAAACTGGGTCAAGGTCGAGAGAATGTGAAAGCATTTTTGAAAGAGAACAAAGAATTAGCGTTAGAAATTGAAGAAAAAATAAAACAAGCAATCAGCGGCAATGCAATGGTTATGACGTGTGGTGCCGATGAGATAAAGGAAGATGAATGATCTATATTGAAGATATTGCAGCAGACGAAGTACTCGATAGCCGGGGTAACCCAACCGTTCGCGCAAAAGTAACTTTAAGTGATGGCACAAGTGCTAGTGCTATCGTACCAAGTGGCGCAAGTACAGGCAAACGTGAAGCATTAGAGTTAAGAGATGCAGATAATCGTTATATGGGCAAAGGTGTACTCAAAGCATGTGAGAATGTTAATACTGAGATTTCAGATGAACTTATCGGGCTTAACCCCTTTAATCAAGCAGCCATTGATGAAGCAATGCGTAAACTGGATGGAACTGAAAACTATGGTCGTTTAGGTGCCAATGCAGTGCTTGGCGTTTCTATGGCCGTTGCACGCGCCTCTGCTCTTAGTCTTGGAATTCCTCTTTACCGCTACCTCGGTGGTGCCAATGCTATGACACTTCCAACACCAATGTTTAACATTATCAACGGTGGAAGTCATGCGAATAACAGTGTTGATTTTCAAGAATATATGATTATGCCACTTAACTTCGAGAATTTCTCTGAAGCATTACGATCATGCGTTGAAGTCTACCATCAGTTGAAAAAAATCATTGCAGCCATGGGTGAAAGTACAGCGCTTGGTGATGAGGGTGGCTTTGCTCCAAATCTCAAAGACAATGAAGAACCAATCAAAGTGATTATGCAAGCAATCGAAAAAGCGGGTTATAAACCAGGTGTTGACATTGCCATTGCTCTTGATGTTGCGAGTAGTGAGCTTGTCTGTGAGGGTGGTTATAAACTTGAATCAGAAAATCGAACACTGAACAGTGCAGAACTTGTTGCTTATTATGAGAACCTCTGCGCAAAATACCCTATTGTTTCTATTGAAGATGGCTTAAGTGAAGATGACTGGGCTGGCTGGAAACTTTTAACCGAGAAATTGGGCGGTAAAGTTCAGTTGGTAGGTGACGATCTTTTCGTAACGAATGAAAAAATTTTGGCTGAGGGTATTGCTAAAGGAATTGGCAACGCAATTTTAATTAAACCAAATCAAATTGGTACCGTTACAGAAACCATGAGAACGGTTCGTTTGGCGCAACGCAATAACTATAAATGCGTTATGAGTCATAGAAGTGGTGAAAGTGAAGATGCCTTTATTGCTGATTTTGCCGTAGCACTTAATACAGGCGAAATCAAAACAGGTGCAACTGCCAGAGGCGAGCGAACGGCTAAATACAATCGCTTACTAGAGATCGAAAAAGAGCTCGAATTTGGTGAGTACATAGGAAAACAACTCTTTACTAAATGAGTGAAGTTTTAGACGAATTTGAAGATGAAAGTGAAGAGAGTGGGCAATCTGCTCTCTTTTATCTCAAAATTTTATCGTTAATTGTACTGGTAGTTGGATTTGGCTTATATATAGGCGATGTTTTATTTGGAAAAAGTTCACTCGATGTACTTTTAAACCTCCAAGCAGATAAAGACACATTAACTGCAAAAATCAAAAGTCTCAAAGACGAGAATGCTGTGTTACAAAAAGAGTATTTTGAGTTACGACAATTGGATCCCGATAGATAAATTAAGAGGAGAACAGATGCAGAAAATTCTTGGGCTTTTTCTATCTCTTGCCGTAATGAGCGTAGCGAGAGAAAATCCTTTTGAGACGAGCATGTCTCCTCAGAGTGTTGGTCAAACAACACAAATCAAAGATGAGAGAGCAGATTTTACCAGCACAACACTCTCCCTTCCTAGCAGTGCACGAATTTTAAAAAGTGCTTCGGTTACTTTTCAGAATTTAGATGGTTCTATCAGCGAAGAGATTGTAGCGATTGATAAAAATGTTGATTGGCATTTGCCACTTATTCTTAGTAGTCAGAAATTAGAAGCAAATGCTTCTACTCCTATTGCCCTTCCAGTGGCTATTCCTGAAGCAAAAAAAGTAGTTGAGAAAAAGCCTGCCGTTGTTGCTACCGCTCCTCTTAAAGAAGAAAAAGTTGTGAGTCAAACTCCCAATGCCAACGTTGAGGATAGTACCTTTAAATTAGCCGATGACCTCTCATTTTTTATTAACCAAAATGAGATCACTATTTTTACTAAAGAGAGTAAAATTCGTGATTTCTTAATAGTAGATCCTTATAAAGTTGTGGTTGATTTCAAAAAAGAGAGTACATATACAACTAAAACATTAGAATTTAAAAAAGCTCCTTTTGTCTCTGCCACATTAGGCACACATGATGGATTTTACCGTATAGCTATTTTGCTTGATGGTCATTATCGTTACGATATACAGCCATTTAATGGTGGATATATCGTTAAATTGAAGTAAAAAGAGAAGAGATGATTTACATGTAAGGAAAAATCCTTACATGTAATTGTCTCTTTAGTTGTATTTTGGTGTACGCTCTAACGGTCCAAGATAGTGTTGGCGAGGGCGTGCAATCTTCATATCAGGCTGTTCTTTTAGCTCAATCCATTGTGCGATCCAACCAGGTGTTCTTCCTATAACAAAAATAACAGCAAACATCTCTTTTGGAATTCTGAGTGCTTGAAGAATAAGACCTGAATAGAAGTCGATGTTTGGATAAAGTTTACGCTTAATAAAGTACTCATCATTAAGTGCAATTTCTTCAATACGATGTGCTACTGCCATCAATTCGGTATCGATAGCAAGCTCACTCACAAGTTGTTTTTGAAGATTTTTCAAAATCGTTGCGCGTGGGTCAAAGTTTTTATACACTCTGTGACCAAATCCCATCAGTCTAAATGGATCATTAGGATCTTTTGCTTTCGCGATAAATTTATCAACATTATCGACACTTCCAATGAGTTCAAGCTGACGAATGACTGACTCATTTGCGCCACCATGCGCGCGTCCCCAAAGGGCACCAATACCTGCACTGATAGCAGCATAAGGGTGTGCATGGGTTGAAGCAACGACACGAACGGCTGTAGTAGAGGCATTTTGTTCATGGTCTGCATGAAGAGTGAAAATAGTATCAAGAGCTTTGACTTCAATTGGTTTGAGGTCAATGTGATGATGAGGATAGCCTCTAATCATATATAAGAAGTTCTCCGTAAAACCTTTGTCCAAATCAGGATAAATAATTGGAAGACCTTGAGAATAACGGTATGAGAAGGCTGCAATGGTTGGAATTTTAGCAATAATGCGGTGCGCCATTTCCTTCGCTTGCTCAGGTGAATCCATATCAAGGTGATCAAAATAAAACGCTGAAAGTGCTGAAACTGCAGCTGATAAAATAGCCATTGGGTGCGCATTGTCAGGGAAAGCATCAAAAAGTTTACGCATACTCTCATGAATGAAAGAGCGTTTTTTAAGTTCTGTTAAGAAATTTTTATATTCATCTTTATTCGGAAGCTCTTTATGTAAAAGTAAAAAAGCAGTATCTAAAAATGATTTTTTGGTTGCTAAATAAGCAATATCATAACCACGGTACATCAATTTGCCGATGTCACCATCGATGTAAGTAATACGTGACCGACAGCTTGCAGTAGAAGTAAATCCACGATCTAACGTAAACATTCCAGTATTACCATAAAATGTCGAAATATCTACAACATCAGGTCCTAATGTTGATTTGAGAATCGGAAACTCATATTCTTTGCCCGTACGATTGTCGATAAGGGTAACTGACTCTTTACTCATACGCATCCTTTTTCAATAATAATTTATTATACCAAATTTTGTTTTGCACACATGATAAATTGTAAGCATTATTATATTAGAGAGAAGAATAGTATAAAAGTTAGTTTGAAAGTTTTAGGTAGGGCGTAGCAGCAAATCTGCTACGCGTGACAGCTTGTAGCGATTTCGTAGCCTAAGCGTTCGAGCATTTCGCGGTCTTTTTTAGGTAATTGACCTTTAGTTGTAAGATAATCACCAATAACGATAGCATCAGCACCTGCTTTGAAAATATCGCAGTTAGGGCTTGTAAAAGTCGTTTCACGTCCACCAGCTACCATCAGTCTAGTCTGTGGAAGGGCTGCTCTTACTTCCGTAATAATAGCAAGAGCTTCTTCTTCACTTAAGGGTGCAGCTTTGAGTGGAAGTGCGGGATTTTGAATGTAAAAATTAAGAGGCATTGTGTCTGGAGTTAGAGATTTTACACTTTCTATAAAAGATGTTCGCTCTTCTTTGCTCTCTCCAAGCCCAAAAATACCACCACTGCATAAAGAAAGTCCCGCTTCTTTCACATTAAGACAGGTTTGGTAGCGTGCTTCCCATGAATGAGTGGTACAGATTTTGTTATAAAAGCTTTGGGCACTCTCTAAATTGTGATTGTAAGAGTTGATGCCTGCCGCTTTAAGCGTTTTGAGTTGGTCAACACTCGCAATGCCATTACACGCAATCAAGTTAAACTCAGGAAGCTCTGAGCGTACTGCGCGTGCAGCTTCGCAAACAAAAGCTAGCTTTTTATCGTCCAGTCCTAAGCCTGAGGTTACAAGACAAAAACCAATAGCACCATTGTTGGCAGCATTTTTAGCTTCAAAAACGATTTGTTCAACAGGCTTATAACGATAGCGCTCAATATCAGCATGATGACGGGCACTTTGGGTACAGAATCCACAATCTTCGGCACAGCTTCCGCTAGAGATATTTGATATGGCACATAAAAAAATTGATTTTTTCATTAGATGAGTATTCCTTATGATCGGTATAATTTAGAAGAGAGAAATCAAGAGGAGCGTTTTAGGCTTCCTCTTTGTGTTTGCACTTGATGCATTCGTAGATCTCTTTTTTACGAAGTTCACGTTTTGCCATGATATAACCACATTCTGAACATTTTTTATCGGTTGGTTCGTGATTAGAGATAAATTTACATTTTGGATAGTTTCCACAACCAAAGAATTTTCCTCTGCGCGAGCTACGCTCTAAGATTGAACCGCCGCATTCTGGGCACGGAACAGCTAAGGTAATTTTCTCTTTGGGTGCGCTTTCGGTTACTTTTTTGAGATTTTGAGTGTATTTACATGTAGGGTAAGTACTGCATGCAATAAATTCACCAAAACGACCTTTGCGTCTAACAAGCTCTTTCCCACAGTCTGGGCACATTTCACCAGTAAAAACGACGACTTTTTGACTTTCAATATTCGTTTTGCCAGCACTAACTTGTTGCTCGAATGGCTCGTAAAAATTCCATAAGGTTGTTTGCCAATCTTCTTTATCTTCCGCAATTAAGTCCAGAGTTTCTTCCATCGTGGAGGTAAAAGAGGAGTCAACAATTTGAGGAAAGTGTTTTTCTAAAAGTTCGGTGACACTAAACGCTATTTCACTTGGGATAAGTTGCTTTTTTTCAATCGTGATGTAATCGCGTGCAGTTAATACCGAAATAGTTGGTGCATACGTTGATGGACGACCAATACCTAAACTTTCCAATTTTTTAATGAGACTAGCTTCTGAATAGCGTGATGGCGGTTCTGTAAAGTGTTGGTTTGCGTCAATTTTGGTTAGTTTTACCTCTTGACCAAGTGCTAGATCTGGTAAGAGTTTATCTTTGTCATTGTCGCCATAGACTTTATAAAAACCATCAAAAAGGAGTTTGCGACCGCTTGCTTTAAACTTACCGCTATTGCTTTCAAACATAAGCGTTTGGGATTCAAAACGCGCATTGTTCATTTGAGACGCTAAAAAGCGATTATAAATCAATGTATAGAGTTTAAGTTCATCCGGTTTGAGGAACTCTTTAGCAATATGGGGTGTAAACTCTAGTATGGTAGGGCGAATCGCTTCGTGCGCTTCTTGGGCACTTTTACTTTTATTGGCATAAAAACGTGGTTTTTCAGGCAGATAAGCATCGCCATAATGTTTTTTAATTTGATCACGTGCTGCTTCAATGGCCTCTTTTGAGATATTTAAAGAGTCTGTTCTCATATAGGTAATGACACCCATGACACCTTGATGTGTTTTCACACCTTCGTAAAGGGTTTGCGCGATCATCATTGTTTTTTTAGGAGAATAACCCAATGCACTTGAAGCACTTTGCTGAAGTGTTGACGTCATAAAAGCGGGGCTTGGAGAACTTTCTCTCTCTTTTTTCTCCAAAAGCGCTACTTTAAAAGCTTCCTTCAAAAGTTTATCTTTGATCGTATGCGCTCGCTCACTATTTGAGATCGTCATTTTTTCAATTTTTTCGCCTTCAAATTCTACCAAAGAGGCTTCAATGGTTTTATTAAAAAGTGCGTCGATACTCCAGAACTCCTCTTCTTTAAAGGCTCTTATCTCTTTTTCGCGATCAACGACAATTTTGAGCGTGGATGACTGAACGCGTCCTGCACTAAGCCCTTTTTGGATTTTTGACGAGAGCAGAGGTGAGAGTTTATAGCCTACAATACGGTCAAGCAAACGACGTGCTTGTTGGGCATTGATGCTGCTTACATCCAGAACTCGAGGGTTCTCAAGGGCATGCGTGATCGCATTTTTGGTAATTTCATGAAAAACGATACGCGGAAGCGATTGGGGATCTTTCCCAATGGCTGTAGCAATATGAAAACCAATAGCCTCACCTTCACGATCCTCATCGGTCGCGATATAGACTTGATCAGCATTTTTTGCTAAATCTTTGATTTCTTTGACTACGCTGGCATGATCTTTTGGGATGCGATACTCTGGTATAAAAGTTTGGTTATCTATTTTGATGCCAAAACTACTTTTTGGAAGATCACGTATATGTCCTTTTGAAGCGACAACAGTATAGTTTTTACCTAAAAAATTCTTAATCGTTTTTGCTTTAGTCGGGGATTCGACAATAATGAGATTTTTCAATTCTTTTCCATCTTTACATGTAAACATTTTTGAGTATTCTATCTAAAAAAAAATCTTTTTAAAAATAGTCTCTTGTGTTAAAGTTTTTTTAGAAGACTCCGATCTTGTTTTCATCAAAGGCAAGGATGCCTGCGAAATACAAAAGATAAAAGGATTTATCATGGGTTTCCGTATTAACACAAACGTTGCGTCACTTACTGCACAAACAAGTGCTGCAATCAACAACAGAAACTTGGACAATTCACTCTCTAAATTGTCCTCAGGTCTTCGTATCAACAAAGCAGCAGATGATGCTTCAGGTCTTGCAATTGCAAACTCTCTTCGTGCGCAAGCAAGTTCACTTGGTCAAGCTATCTCTAATGGTAACGATGCGATCGGTTTGATCCAGACTGCCGATGGTGCGCTTAGCGAGTACTCAAACATTCTTGATACTATCAAGACTAAATCTGTACAAGCAGCATCTGATGGTCAAAATGCTACTTCTCGTTTGGCAATTCAAAAAGACATCAACCGTCTACTTGAGAACTTGAACAATATTGCTAAAACAACATCGTTCAACGGTCAAAAACTACTTTCTGGTACATTTACCAATAAAGAGTTCCAAGTTGGTGCAAATGCAAATGAGACAATTAAAACTTCTATCGCTTCTGCTGAGACAAGCCAAATTGGTCAAACAAGCCGTACTACATTAAGTGTTGCACAGCTTGGAGAAAACAAATTAACACTAAAAAGTGCTCTTAGCGGTACTGAAATCGCTCTAGAGTCTGTTAATTTGCAAATGAACAATGATCCTGCTAATGGTATGGGTGCGCTTGCAGATATTATTAACAAACACAGTGCTGAAACAGGTATTACTGCAAAAGCAGTTGTTTCAACAACGACTAAATCTGCAATTGCTGCTGGAACAACAGGAACTGACTTTGCTATCAATGGTGTCAATATTGGTGCTATCAATGTTACAGCAAATGACAGCCAATCAACATTGTTAACTGCAATTAACAACAAAGCAACTGAGACAGGTGTTACTGCAACCAAAACAGCTGATGGTAAAATTACATTAGCAACAAGTGATGGTCGTGCTATCAGTGTTACAGGTGATGTTGCTGGCGTTATGGGCAGTTCTGCAGATGAGATGACTACAATTGGTCACCTTGAAGTTGTTCAAGCTGGTTCTTCAACATTCCAAATCACTGGTTCACCTATGGGTACAGCGGTTGGTGAAGATATGACTATAACTGGTACTATGACAGCAGTTCAAGATTCAACAATTGCTGTAGGAAGTACTATTATTTCTGACAGTGTACTTGCTGCTGGTAGCAAACTTGGTATGGCTATTACTGCAACTGTTGCAATGGAATCTGCATCATCAACTAAAGATGGTACATTAACCGTTGGTTCTGTTATTGGTTCAGGTGCTAAATTAGAGCACGGTACAACTCTTGGAACAACTATTACAACAAGAGCAACTACAACTCTTACTGCTGATATGCTTGTTAAAGCAGGTTCAACGCTTGGTGTTGGTACTGTATTTGATGCAGGTACTGTACTCCAACAAGACCTCTCTGTTTCTGGTGTTTCTTATAAAGCAGGAACAACATTAACTGTTGACGTAACATTGGCTACAGCAACTACCTTGTCAAAAGATATGATTATTACCATTGATAAACAAAACCAAAATGCTGCAATCGGTGCTTCTAGTACACTTGTAGCAGGTACTGTTCTTGGTGAAGATCTTGTAACAACTGGCTCTGCAACCGTTGCAACAGAGATGGTTGTTAAAGCAGGTACATCACTTGTATCAGGATCAACTATCGCTGCTGGTAGTATCATGGGTGATAACATTACTGTAAGTGGTGATAGAACTACAACAGAACAGACTGACCTAAAAGTGGGCTCAACTCTTGGTAGTGGATCAATTCTTAAAGAGAATTCAACTATTGGTGGTCAAATCCAACTTCGTGCAGCTGTTACACTTAACCAAGATACCGTTATCAAAGCAGGTTCCGTTCTTAATACTGGTACTGTTCTTAAAGCAGGTACTGTTATTAACCAAGATATGACAGATGCTCAAGTCGGTGGTGGTGCAGGTTCAGGATTAAAAGCAGGTACAGTTCTTGGAACTGATGTAACATTAACAGATCAAGTGTATGTAAGCAAAGATTTCAATATGATCAAAGGTACTTCTGGTACTAATGCATCTCTTGCAATTGGATCTAAACTTGCTGCAAATGGTGGCGGTCAAAATAGCGTCGAATTGGGAACAACAGAATTCTCAAATCTATCTAAAATTGATGTTACAACACTTGATGGCGCTATGAAAGCAATTGATACTGTAAGTGCTGCGATGACAAACCTTGATACTATTCGTTCAGATTTAGGTTCTGTTCAAAATCAAATCACTTCAACAATCAATAACATCTCTGTAACTCAAGTAAACGTTAAGAGTGCTGAGTCTGGTATTCGTGATGTTGACTTTGCTGCAGAATCAGCTAACTTTTCTAAATTTAACATTCTTGCTCAGTCAGGAAGTTATGCAATGAGTCAAGCTAACTCTGTTCAACAAAACGTACTTAAACTACTTCAGTAGTTTAAGTACAGTAGCGTAAGCTAAGGCTGCTTAACAGCCTTAGCTACGTAAAAGCCCACGTCATATTTTTATGATGTGGGCTTTTTTTATTACTTCAAATAACTTTCAAGCTTTGAAATATACACCTGCGACATTTTTAAAAGTTGTCTTACTAGCAGAGCATCAATATTTGTGACATGCTTATTGAGGTTAGGAAGATCTTTTGTATTGAAAAGATCGAAGATATAACTCATAACAATAGAAAAATATTCATAGTAAACTTGTGCCAGGTCTGAGCGAGTTTTATACTCCATATCACTTAAATCCCATGAGAGCTTTGCAAGCGTTTGTAGATAAGCATCTGCATGAGCAAATTTTTTCTTTTGGTGCTGTTTAATAATTTTTTCAAGCTTTTTTGCTTCTTTGATTTGGTAAGCGATTTGACCTTTGTCGCCTTCATTAAAATCGTCAGAGCCTATACTTTTGAAAAACTTCTCTATACCTTCTCGTAGATAGTCTCTATCAAGCACAGGGAGTGCTTTCCAATCATAATCACCAAAACGAAGTGGATCACATCCTTCCAAATAAGCACCATTACTGAGATTATGGACATGATGATATTCACGCTTAAGCATTTCCGTAAAAATAGCAACTTGCTCAATCGATATCTTATAAGCAGAGAGAGTAGGAATGGTTTCGCATAGGTTACCTTTCACATACGTGATAGAGGCATTTGGGTCAAGTGATGCGCTGTGCTCGTTATGTTCACCAGTGACTTGGAATGGGTGAAAGTCACCGTGTGATTGCATCGTATCAGGATTAAGGGCTAAATCTACCCCTAGCATAAAGATCTCGGTTGCTCCCATAATGAGGAATAGACCATACGTATATTCGCCTACACTAGGTGCTGAGAATCTTCCAAACCCTTTTTTATAAAATGTTCCTTGTTCTATAAAATGAACGTGATTGCGATCAAATCTTTGAAGTGTTGCTTCATCAACATTGGAGGCTAGAAGGATTGTTGAGTTTTTGAAATAATCAGAGTCTAAATCTTCAAAAAGTAAGGAGGTGTTTTCGCCTGGATCAATATGGATAATAATATCTGGCGTGATACCAAAGCGTTTCAGCAATCGGCACGTTGAAAGTGCAGAGACGATGATGAAACGATCACGATTTTCCACAACCCAATCAATATTTTTAGACGTTGATGGACCTGAAAAAAGAAGCAGTACAGGTTTGTTAGTAAAGATATTGTCGGTATAGACTTTATTCACATTTAAAAAAGAGTAGCCACGCGCTAAATAGCGAGGTGAGCTGACAAAACGAAACAACATAGCACTGTATCCATAGTTTATGTAACTTTGAGAAAGAACATGTGATTGGAGACGCTGAAGTTCTAGTTGATAATCTGTTGTAAATGGTATGTGTTTCAAATGGAGATTATAGTTATTGCCTCTATTTAAAAATTCTAAAAAGTTTTCTCTCTCTTCATTGTCATCATCGGTGAGCGAAAAGTGGAGAAAACGACCTTGTGCAAGCTCTGCATAATCCGTCACAAATAAAGAGAGGCGAAAAGTTTCAAGATTTTTTTCTTTGATGAAAATAACTTGAGGGTTGAGCTTTTCGGCTATTTTTAAAAGATGCAATCCTAAGCCTATGCCTAAAAAGATAATTTTATGAACACGATTCATAAAAGTTTCAGGGGTGGCATATTTGCTGACATAATTAATGATTTTAATCGTTCCCCAAAGTGAATTGTGGAAAGCGAGCTCGCTTTTATCAATGCGATCGGCTTGCTCCTCGGATGCAAAAACATATTTTTGTGCTTTAAAAACAGCTCCTGTACGCTTGAAATCAATAGCATCAACCATACGCTTGGCTGCTTCAAGGCTGTTGCTTTTATACAAAAATTCATTGCTAGAAAGTTCTAAAATATCAAAATAGCCTTCTTCTTTGTACTCTAGGGCATAATGCTCACTATAGTGTCCCTCATCAATGAGTTGGTTGAGCAGTGAGATTTTTTCAAAAATAGGTTTATGATTTTCTTCGAGAAATTTCAAGTTTTTATTAAATGTATTGAGTGCATTCGTTGTAATATCATTCATGAGTGCTCCTTATAGTAGTCTAACAGGGTAGTGATGGTGAGAAAGTTCTTCTTTGATCATTTGGGGTGTGTATTGTGTAAAGTGGAAAATAAAGGCTGCTGCGAGTGCATCTGCCCCATTTTGTAAAGCTTCGACACCATGTTCAGGCTTGCCCATACCGCCATTGATGATAATAGGAATATGCAGTGTATTGGCAAAGAGTTTTAAAAGCTCAGTATCATAGCCCAGTGTTGTTCCTTCTTGGTCAATGGAAGTGAGCAAAATCTCTCCAGCACCCTGCGCTTCGTACTCTTTGGCAAGTTCAATCGGGTCGATGTCAAGTAACCCCTCTTTTTTAGTGAAGACTCTGTACTTTCCATCCACTTTTTTAATGTCGATAGAGCAAACAACACATTGCGAGCCAAAAATGGTGGCGATCTCTTTGATGAATGAAGGTCGTTTAATCGCTTCAGAGTTGATAGAAACTTTGTCAGCTCCAGCTCCTAATACGGTATAGACATCTTCTATCGTTTTGATACCGCCACCGATGGTAAGGGGCATAAAGCACTCATTGGCCATATCGGTGATGATCTCGGTATTGATAGGTTCATTGTTTAAACTCGCATCAATATCTAAAACAATGAGTTCATCAACATTACGAGCATTGTAAACGCGCACAGTTGCGGTAGGATGACCGATGGTCCGAAAAGAACCAAACTGGATACTTTTAACGAGTTGCCAGTCTTTGAGTAGTACACAAGGAATAAGGCGATGTTTTAGCATAGCGATTCCTTGGTTAAGTTTGCAAAGTTTTTGATAATTTGAAGTCCGTGCGTTTGACTTTTTTCAGGATGAAATTGGGTTGCAAAGATATTCTCTTTTTGGATGGCACAGACAAAAGAGTGACCATAGTCACAATAGCCTATGGCATACGTTGAAGGTGCTTCAAAATAGTAAGAGTGTACAAAGTAAAAGTTGCTATGGTCGGGAATATTTTTAAATAAAACGCTCGGATTGTGAAAGTTCATCTCATTCCAGCCTACATGAGGAATTTTTAAAGAGCTTTCTTCAAAGCGTACAACTTTCGCATCTTCTATCCAGCCTAGTCCTTGGTGCTCGCCAAATTCATAGCTTTCTTCAGCAATGAGTTGCATGCCAAGACAGATACCTAAAAAGAGTTTTTTATGCTCAAGTATCTCTACATGTAAAAGGTCACTCAAGCCCAAACTATTGAGGTTTTTCATCGCATCCCCAAAAGCTCCGACACCGGGTAAAACGATGTGAGTAGCTTCTTTAATGAGGGCATGGTCACGAGTAATGGTAGCGGTGAAGCCTACTTTTTCAAAGGCTTTTTGCACCGAACGAAGATTTCCCATACCATAATCAATAATGACGATGTTAGCGGACAATGTATTCCTCTTTTCGTACCAATGAACCGTCTATATCTTTGATAAATTTGCCATTGGCATCTCTTTGGAAGATTTTTTTATTGGTAAACGAGTCTACGATAGCGTCAAATTCCTCGCGTGTAAAGCCTGTGTATTTTAAAAATTCATTGATCGCTTTCATTGGAGGAATGCCATCGTATTTAGTCACCAAACGCACGGCTTGTTCACGGCTAATATAGCCTAAACGAACGTCTAAACAAGCATTGTCACTGGCTCTACCAAAACCGTATTTGACGTATTTGAGGTAGTCATGGACATGGTTACTGTAGCAATCTAGGTTTTCAAAATTTTCATAGGTGGTTTCAACACGTCTGTCTGAAACGCTAAAACCGCTTTTTTGAGCACTGCTTAAAATCTTTCGTAAATCCCACTTGATGTAATAGCCCAAGAAAAGCCCTGTAACGCCCACTCTTTGAACATCTTCATCTTCTGGGTAGAAGTAGAGTGCCAAATCTTTCTCGCTAATGCCGTCCACGCCAAGCATGTCAGTCGCACGGTTCCCCAAAAGTCCACCAAACTCTTCAAGCCATTTACGATCTAAGCAGGCATTGTCTTTACTCGCCGCGGGTCCACCGTATTCGAGTTCAGAGTTTTCACCCCAAATGAGAAGAGGAATGTTAAAGTTGACCGCAATGTGCGCAGGGGTGGTAAAAATGCCCAAATGGTTTGGCCACTCACAATCTCCCACACGTTTGATCGCCTCTTTGATCATCGATTTATAGATTTTAGGATTGCGTTTAATGTGAATCAAATCGACACCCAATTGGTTGAGGTTTGCAAGATTTTGACGACCCACTTCGGTAGGAATGGTCGGCTCAAAACAGACACACAGTGGGTTAAGTCCCATCTCAAGGACACTCAGCACTTGGAAAGTAGAGTCTTTTCCTCCGCTGACACCGATGATGCAGTCGTAGTATTTGTTTTTTTTATGCTTTTTGACGACCTCTAAAAACTCTTGTTTGCGAGCTTCCCAGTCAATATCAAAATCTTTAGCCTTTTGTGACCTGCACGCATCACAGACACCATGCTCATCAAAATGCAAATCAGGTTTCGTGTCAGGCATCACACATTTGGTACAAAATCTCATCCTTTTTTCCTTAGAACCAGTTGCATTTTATAGCCCATTTTTTGGTCATGCAACCATTTTTCATCCAGACCTCCAAGGAAAGTTTTGGTGTTGGTGCTGTTGCCAAAATACGGGTCATCGTAATTCAGATAGTTATTCATAACGCCAATTTCGCCGATGACGGTCTCGCAACTTTCGATTTCAAAACCACATTTTAAAGCTAGTTTTTCAATTGATTTGTAAGAGTACAAGTTGACATGTTCTATACCGTCGTACATGTTGCATTTTTCTCGAAGCATTTTAGCCGCAAGTGAGTCGGAGCTTGGAATTTGTAAAAAGACGACACCTTTTTCACTTAACAGTGCTTTCATGTCTTTGAGATAGACTTCGCCGTCTTTTAGGTGTTCAAAAACATCCCATAAGCAAATGGCTTCTAAAGGTGCTTCAAAAGTGACTTCATTAAGGAATTTATTGTAAATGGTATGACCTTTGGCAGTGGCATACGATGCTTCTCGCTCGTTGAGTTCCACGCCAAATGTTTTCCAACCAGCTTCTTTGGCAAGGTCTAAAAAGATACCCGCGGAACAGCCAATATCAAGGATATTTCCCTTCGGTGCAACACGCTCTATGGCGCGCAGCCCTTTGCTGTAAATGTTAGTGTAAAAATCCCCATCATTGGCAACAATTTCACTTTGCAAGTCATGGTTGGTGCGGTAGTACTTCTCTAAATTTTCATCTTTAAACACAGGATTGAGATAGACAATATCACACTCGGTACATTTCACATAGCGCCCACCGTCTTTGAAAAATAAAAATTGTTCATGGTTGGTTTTACATGTAGGGCATGGTCGATCTTCCAAAAGGTTTTCATAAAAAGAGCCCGTTTTTGGGTCAAAGTATTGCACACGGTTTGCGACATTGGCATTGTGCATTTTGAGGCGTTCTTCGTGTATTTCTTTAGGTGCTCTTGAACTCATGAGTGTTTCTCCGATTGGTGTTTTTTTGCGTTAAATTCATCTTTGAGGATACTAAAACGAACGGTGTTATGGTAGGTTCCCTCTTTGTAAACTTCATCTCTAAAAATGCCTTCTTGTAGCATTCCCACAGAAAGGGCTAGACGTTGCATGGCTGTGTTGGAAACCATTGTTCCGCAACAGATGCGGTGCAAGTTCATTGTATTGAAACCATGGTCGAGAAGTAGCATGGATGCTTCTTTGGAAATGCCTTTGCCGTGGAAATTTTTATTGCCGATAAGAATGGAAAATTCTGCACTGCGGTGCAACGATGAGATGGCAAGCAGGGTAATGTTACCGATATGTGTGTTGCTTTGTTTGTCCACAATCGCAAGCATAATACGGTCATTTTGAGAAGAGAGTTGTTCAATGTACTGAATGGCTTGGGCTTTAGTGTAGGGAAAAACATGATGTTCACTGTACTGGCACACTTCTTCATCGTTTAACCAACTCGGATAATCACCTTGTGCATCTTCAACATTTAACCCACGAAGATAGATGTTTTTACCAATTAAAAAAGGATTAGTCACACGGAACCTCCGCCAAAGTTTAGTTTTTTCATTTTACTTTAATTCCTCTTTGTTTTCCCATACTTTCGCAAACGCTCTTACTACATCGTCCATATCTTCTCTGCTCATTCCTGGGCGCATAAGTTCATGGGTAAAAAGACGTTCAAAATGCAGACTCTCACACACGGGGCAGTCGCCTTTTTGGTACGTTACATTGGAGAGGTTAAATGGATAGCCTTTGCTGCCAAACGCAATTTTGTGCGCAAAAAGTGGTTGCAGATAAATCGGTTTCACATACCCGCATCCCATCAAAACATCAGAGTCATCGCGCATGATGGTTCGAGGTAGTTCGGCTTTGACCGCTTTGATGAAAACATCACGGTGGATACCAGCAAGGCTTGCGTCAAACTCTAAAGGATGCACGTAAAAAGCATGTTTGACATGTTTGCGTGTTGTGGTTGTTTTAAGGCAAGGAATGCTTTTAAGCGCCTCGTTGATGTAGGCGACATTTTCTTGACGTGTTTGAAGTAAAGAGGGGAGTTTTTTGAGCTGTTCACGCGCCACCGCACACTCCATCTCTGTCATACGAAAGTTAAAGCCGACCATGTTGACAAGCTCGCTTGGTGCGCTAAAGCCTTTATTGGCGATGACCGATTCGGCGTGGTTGCGGATGAGTTGGAGTTTATTCGCCAGTGCGTCATCATTGGTGACGATAACACCGCCTTCACCTGAGTGGATATGCTTGTGGTAATTGAGTGAAAAAACACCCATATCGCCCAATGTTCCGGCAAATTCGTTTTTATACATCGCACCTGGTGCTTGAGCGGCATCTTCGATAACGATGAGGTTATGTTTTTTAGCAAGTGCGTTGATGGCTTCTACGTCATAAGGTTGTCCAAAAATATCCACTACGATGATGGCTTTGGTTTTTGGAGTGATTTTTTGCTCGACACTTTTTGGGTCTAAACAATAGGTGTCTTTTTCAACATCGGCAAATACGGGAATACCGCCGTAAAAAAGCGGAGCAACGGCTGAGGCGGACATGGTGTAGGGGCTCACGATGACTTCATCACCCGCTTCGATCCCAGCGGCTCCTACAGCGCAAATAAGTCCCGAAGTAGCGGAGTTGACACTGATGGCATGTTTGACACCAAAAAACTCAGCCCACTCTTTCTCAAAAGCACGTACTTCACTTCCACCGTAAAAATCCTCATGCCAAGCGCCAAGGTAGGTGGAGAGTTTCCCACTGCGAAGTACGCGTAATACGGCTTCTTCTTCCTCTGCCCCTATGGTGTTGTAAGCGGGGAAAGGTTTGGATCTTACCTTTTCTGCGCCGTTGATGGCTAATTTTTTCATTTTTGTTTCTCTTTTGCAATGGTTTCAAAAATTTTCGCATGAACATTGATCTGTTCTTGCAAGATCTGTTTGCAGGTTATATCGTCGTTTTGGAGTAAAAATTCAAGGGAATGCAGGGCATAGTCTTTTAATGTATTGGGGAGGGTTTCTTCGTGTTCCAAACTAAAATAGCCTTCGTACAAAGGTGAGGGTACTTTGATAAACGACTCAATGTGAGAGCCTCCCTCTTTGATCTCTAGCTTGCCATTTTCAAACCAGATGGTAAGTTCAAATGCCGAATAAGGAAGATCTTCCATGCAACTTAGCACGCCCCTAGCATCTTTACATGTCACCTCAAAATCGCCACCGATGTCTTCGTGTAAACGTTTTACATGTAACGATTTAAGACTCTGTATTTCACCAAAAAAGTGACTCAAAACGGCTAGCATGTGTACGCCATTGTGCAGTAATCCTTTGGTGAAAATGCCTTGAAAGCGCATGGCTTTGCCCCATTTTTGTGCGGCAATGTCATTGGCAAGTTTGATAAAAGAGGGGTCATACCGTCTCATCAGATGAATCAGGATTTTTTTCTCGCTCGAAAGAAGTAAAGGCGCTAGGTGGGCTAATTCTTGAGCGGTTGCAACCAACGGTTTTTCGCAGATAATGGCTTGCAAACTTTTTACATGTAAAGCCTCTTCCAATGCATTTGCATGAAATTGTGTGGGCGAGGCAATAGCGAGCAGGTCGATGGTTTCATACTGCAAAAGAGCATCCAGTGAGTGGTAAACTCCCATTTTCCCCCAACGCCCGATAAACGCACTTTGATTTGCACTGTTAGGTTCGCAAATAGCGACAAGTTTGCAATTTGGATGCTTCAAAAAGGCATGGGCATGTGAGGCAATGTTCGCACTATGAGGCGAGTCGATCAAACCGCCGATGCTTCCTGCTCCAACAATGGCACATGAAAGAGATTTTTGCATTAATGTCCTAGCTGTTTTTCTAAGAATAAAGCAAAATCCATACCGAAATCTTCGGGATTTTGAGAAATTTTCTCCAGCTGATTAAGATGAAAATGCTCAAAAGTGGTGAGTTGGTTTGCTTTAGGCAAAGGAACACAGCATTCTCTTTTGGTTGAGGGGATGTAAGAGAGGACGTATTTTCCGAGCAGATAAGCAGTATAAAGTGCTACGGTATCGATACCAATGACCACTTTGGCACGGGCGATGTCCTCTAAAAGCGTGGTGTGGCTAAACGTAGCGCTTGGATCAATCGCTTGGTAGCATTCGGGTGTATCGGAGGGGTGAAGGCGAATTAAAATGTTTTTACAACCAAATTTCTTTTTACATGTAAGAATATCTTCAAAGACCTCTTTCTCGGTAAACCCCCAACCATAGGCATTTCCAAAGGAGCGTTTTGCCACTTTGGCGGTGGGTTCACTTAGAAAGAGTAGAGTGTCACTCTCTTGCGTACTGGCTAAAATATTTTGAGCCTCTTTAAGTTGAGCCATCAAGGCATAATTTTTGATAGCGATAACGTTAGGAAGCCCTAAGGCTTTGGCTTTATCGAAACTTGTTGGATCGTGCGCTGCGATGAAAGAGGGGAGATTGTTCTCCCAATTTTTTTCGGGATATCCGAAGCGTTCGCGGTAGTTTGTCCAGTGGTCTAAAAAAGCGATGCTCGGAATGGTGTGCGCTTTGGCATAGTGTAAAAAGTGGTACTCAAGGTGGTTTTGCCAGCCTGTACCATAGAGGATGATGGAGGGGGCAAAAAAAGCAAGTTTGGCTTCTATATCGCTTCTTTCAGGCGTTATTTCACACCAAAAGTGCTCCAATTTTTTGGTTTTGATGAGGGTGTAACACGGCGACTCGATTAAAGAGAAGATGCAAAATTCACCTACATGTAAAGAGGCGTTGAGAAGCTCTAAAAGTATTTCAGCCCCTCCCGCGTCGTGGGCAAAAAGAGCGATTTTTCTCACTCGAAATCTTCCTTGCAAAGTCTCTCTCCAAAGCTCAAATTTTCTTTGGCACGTTTGCCTAAAACATCTTTGAGGAATCGTGGATGGAGTCCATACCCTGGGCGAATAGAGCGGATATTTTCTTCGCTCAAAACTTCCCCTTTGGCAATATCTTTGGCGATATAAAGGCTGCGTGCAAATTGTCTGCCTTTAATCGTTTTTACATCGGTGTTGTAGGTGGGTTTTCCTAGCAATTTTTCGGCCTCACGTACGGCTTGAACCATTGCGGTAAAGGCCTCAACATCGAGTGAAAAACTTGCATCCGCGCCACCGATGGCTTTGTCTAAAATGAAATGCTTTTCGATGACTTTAGCGCCCAGTGCCACGGCGGTAATCGGTGCGGTGATGCCTAACGTGTGGTCTGAAAAACCAGCAATAACGCCAAAACGTTTGGCAAGATCGGGTATGGTAAGGAGGTTTGCGCCCTCAAGTGGGGCAGGGTAAGATGAGGTGCATTGCAATAAAATAATATCAGAGTTATCTTCCCTTTGGCAAATGCGCACAACATCTTCAATTTCATTAAGTGTAGCAATGCCCGTGGAGATAATCATAGGTCTTTGTTTGGACGCCATATAGCGAACGAGTTCGTAGTCCGTGATTTCAAAACTGGCTACTTTATAAGCTGGCGGGTCAAATTGCTCTAAAAAATCCACAGCGCTTTTGTCAAACGGTGTCGAAAAACAGAGGAGTCCTTCTTCTTTAGCGCATGCAAAAAGCTCTGCGTGCCACTCCCACGGTGTGTAGGCTTCTTTGTAGAGTTCATAGAGTGTTTTATTATCCCAAAGCGTGCCGCCTTTGACGACGAAATCCTCTTTGTTACAGTTGAGTGTTAAGGTGTCAGCCGTATAGGTTTGAAGCTTAATGGCATCAGCCCCCGCTTTTTTAGCCGCTCTTATGGTCTCTTTGGCGGTTTCGATGCTGTTCCCATGGTTTGCGGAAAGCTCCGCTATGATAAGTGTTTGTGTGCTATTTAAATCAAAATTACCGATGTTCATTGGTTAGCTCCATGCAAATAACCTCTTTTTCATTGACCATTTTACGCTCTTTTTCGCAAAATCCAAATTTTTCATACAATGCTTTGGCCTTGATGTTGTCCTCAAAAACTTCCGCTTTGAGTATGTTCACCTTTAATCTCTTAAACGCATACTCTACAATGCTTTGCATCAAAAGCGAACCAATCCCTTTTTGATCGAGCTTTGGGTTTGCGTAGAGTCCCAGTGTTGCAGAAGTGGCTGAAATGTCATTAAAGTCGATAACACCAATGTCAACACCTTCATGTTGTACTAAGAAGTAACGTCTATCCTCGCGTGTTTTTAAAGCCTCAATAAATGCAAAATGCTCCGCTTCGCTGATGTCATTAACATTGTACATGTACGCTTTGACATTTTCGTGATTTCGCCATGCTAAAATCATCTTTTTTTGAGGCTCACTGAGCGTTGTAAAGTTGCATAAATAAAGACGCATCCCACTCCTTTAAAACAGGGTACTCCTGTTTTTGAAGATATGCAAACATATCGTCTTGATTGCTTGCCACTTTAATCGCTATAAAAGGTACTTCCATGAAAAGCACCTCATGTACCATAACGCTAGGTGTTACGATGGCAAAGCGGCTTTGGTGCAGCAGTTTGGCGACTTCGTTGGAGTTTACATGTAAAGCAATGTTGGGCTTATCTTTGACGTAGTTTTGAAGCTCTCTTAGATGCGCATTCGCCGTGGTTGTAAGAACGCTTACATGTAAAGATTGGGGAAGTGTTTTTAAAATGCAAAGCGTAATGTTCGATGCGTCCGTTCCGCCCATGGCGACTAAAACATCGTAGATTTTCTCACGCGTTTGCTTTTTTTCATCTTTAAACTCATCGCGAATGAGCGTGTATAAAATTCCACAACGAAGTTCGCACCGTGGAGGCACTAAACCTTTATACCGCGTTTTGTCGGCTGAAATATTGTGGTTAAGCAAAATATCGCAGTCATGCGCTTGGTAGGTGTCATCTAGGCTGAGGATTTTCACTCCTGTAGCCTCTTTGACTCTTTGCTCAAATGGCGCATCAATGCCGTAGTGATCGATCACCAAGAGTTTTACATGTAACGTTTTAATGAGTGCAATGAGCTCTTCGGCATCGTTTGATTGTAAGATTTTGACTTCGTAAGGAATGGAGGCGATGATATTGCCCTCTAGGTTTTGGCAGGCAAAGAGCACTTCGCCCTCAAAACTTTTGGCAAGCACTAAATCTCGCATGATATGCCCAAGTCCGATGGTGCTTGAACTATCGGCTCGTATGAGTGTCTTCATGAAAGAGCAAGTGCCTTAAACATAAATTCTGCTCTCATCCAGTCTTCTGGCGTGTCGATGTCTTGCACCAAATGGCGAGGCAAAAGAACGGCGGTAGAGTGGGGTGCAAAAATCACTTGACCTTCCAACCATGCTTCTGGTGTTCCCCAGTAAAATTGTCCCGCATCGTGGTACGCCTCTTCCAAATCTTGGCTTCTGGTGTTAAAGTGTTCAGGTGAAAACATCTCAACACGATCTTCTTTGGTGAGGCGAATAGCACGCTGAATGGGGAAAGGGAAACTGGTGGCACTAAAGCAATACGCTGCTTTACATGTAAGCAGTTTTGTATAGGCTTCTTGGATGTATTTTGGTTGCACAAAAGGGGCGGTGGCGTAGATGCAACAGACCGCTTCAACCTCGCTGATGTCGTGAACCGAAGCCGTGATGGCATGGGCGATGACGGGAATGGTTGCCGTGTGGTCATCACTGAGTTCCTTGGGGCGCATAAAGGGAACTTCAGCTCCTAGGGAGCGTGCCAATGTTGCAATCTCTTCATCGTCCGTACTCACAACAATTTTGTCAAAACAACCGCTTTTTTGAGCTGCTTCAATGCTATAGGCGATCATCGGTTTGCCACAAAATGCTTTGATATTTTTACGAGGAATGCGTTTACTGCCTCCACGTGCTGGGATGATGGCTAGTCTCATAGATGACATCCTTTGATGGAGGTAAGCACTTCAAGCAGTGCATCGGCAACCCTATGCGCATCGTCCATACTCATGCCTTGATGGCAAGGAATGGAGAGTTCAGCTTTGTAAAAATCTTCCGTTGTTTCTAAGCGTTGTTCGCCAAAACGCTCTTTGTAGTAGCTAAATTGGTACACAGGTTTGTAGTGAACTTGTACCCCAAAACCTTTTACATGTAACGCTTTGAAGATCTCTTCTTTGGAGCACCAAAGAGAACGGTCAAGTAAAATAGGGTAGAGATGGTAGGTGCTTCGCTTGGTTTTATCAATCGCAATAGTCGTAAAAAAGGGATTGTTAAAAAAGCGTTCATCGTAATAGTGTGCAATCTCGTTGCGTTTTTCGATAAAGGCATCTAACCGTTTTAATTGTGAAAGCCCCAAAGCACACGCTACATCGCTCAGGCGATAGTTTTCGCCAAGGGTGACCATGTCGGAGTTCCAAAGCTCTTTTTTGACAATGCCGTGAGATCGTAACAGTTTGGCTTGTTCATAAAAGGCGGTATTGTTCGTGGCGATGGCGCCACCCTCAAAGGTGGTGATGGGCTTAATGGCATGAAAACTAAAGATGGTGATATCGGCAACAGTGCCCACTTTTTGCCCGTTTATTTCACTGCCAAGCGCATGGCTCGCATCTTCGATGAGCAACAGTTTGTGTTTGTCACACAGCGCTTTAATGGTATGAATAGGCAGTGGATTTCCGCCAAAATCCACAGGCGCTATTGCTTTGGTTTGAGGGGTGATTAACGCCTCTAGTTTGCGTTCGTCAATATTGCCATCATAACGAATATCGCAAAATACAGGGGTTGCCCCGCATTGGATGGCCGTGTTAGAGGTTGCGGCAAATGTCAGAGGTGTCGTGATGACTTCATCACCTTCTGTAAGCCCGATGATCTGATAGGCGACATGTAAAGCCGAAGTGGCAGAGTTCATCACACAGACATGTTTGACGCCCAAGTAGTTTGCGAGTGCTTCTTCAAAGTCGCTCACTTTTTTGCCACCAGTAAGAAAATCACCTTTTAGTGTTTCAACAACCGCGTCTATATCGCTTTGATCAATACTTTGTCTGCTATAAGGAATCATGCTTCTATCATCTCCATCAAACCTTTGGCATCAAGCCATTGTGTGTTGGTTTCAGAACTGTACTCAAAACCGTATCTGACAGGTACGCCTTTCTCTCCAAGTGCATTACATGTAAAGTCGTTTTGTTGTGTAAAAAGAATGCTCGGTTGAATGACAAAGTGGTCATGAAATTCGAGTGTTAAGTGGCTGTCATCTTTTGGAACCATCACTTCGTGCATCTTTTCACCAGGGCGAATGCCGATGATTTTCACACCCAAATGAGGCGCCATACTTTTGGCTAAATCAACCATTTTCATCGAAGCAATTTTAGGGATAAATATCTCTCCCCCTTTCATGCGTTCAAAATTTTTAAGGACAAAGTTGACCCCTTGCTCTAACGTAATCCAAAAGCGTGTCATCTCCGCTTCGGTGATAGGTAGTTCCTTAACGCCCTCAGCAATGAGTTTTTTAAACAAAGGAACGACAGAGCCACGACTTCCTACAACATTGCCATAACGTACAACGGCGAACTCAGTTCTTCGCGCACCCCTGATGTTATTGGCGGCAACAAAAAGTTTATCGCTGGCAAGCTTGGTTGCGCCATAAAGGTTGATAGGATTAGCCGCTTTATCGGTTGAGAGCGCGATGACTTTTTGCACACCGCATGCTAAAGCAGCATCAATAACATTTGCTGCACCATTAATATTCGTTTTAATGCACTCCATCGGGTTGTACTCTGCAATGGGGACATGTTTAAGCGCTGCGGCGTGAATAATGTAATGTACGCCATACATAGCACTTTTTAGTCTTTCAACATCTCTGACATCACCGATAAAAAAGCGCATCGCTGGATCGGTAAACTGTTGTGCCATCTCATACTGTTTGAGCTCATCTCTGGAGTAGATGATGATTTTATTGGGTTTGTAATTATTTAAAAGAATTTCAGTATATTTTTTGCCAAAACTGCCTGTGCCACCGGTGATAAGAATATTTTTGCCATTAAACACGTTAACCCTTTGTGTCAATATTTTTGGATTTAAAGCAATTTTAATTCCGCTTATACCATTTGACATTCGTATGATAGGAGTAGTATAATGAATGTATCTTTAAACAAGGAGCATCTGATGAAAGTTTCCAGTAGTTCCAATACGCAAACACTCAATTTAATTACGCAAAACAAGTCTCAAACAGATGCTATGTTGGAAAAAATTAATGCTACAAAAGAGCTCAGTGGCAAAGATGGCGCTAACCTAGTTGTTTCAGACGCATTAGCTTCACAAATGGCAGCACTCAGCCAAGGTGTGCAAAACGCCAATGAGAGCATCGGTATGTACCAAATCGCAGATGCTTCGATCCAAGCGATTCAATCAGGAACCGATAAATTAAACGATCTCTCCGTTCGTTTCAATAGTGCCACCCTAGGAAGCGAGCAAAAAGCAAGTCTACAAAAAGAGTTTTCAAGCATCAGTAGCTCAATGCAAGATATTGCGGCTCAAACGACCTATAATGGTCAAAATCTTCTTAGCAGTAATTATGGACTTGATGTTTCAGGACTTAGTGATTTAACGATTAATGATCAAAAAGGCATCGCTACTTTTAGAGAAAACCTCACTGCTCTGTCTTCAACCATTAGTTCTCAGATGAATAGTGCGAGTAGCAGCATAACCAGTTCATTGACCGCAATGACGAATTTAAGCAGTGCCAATGCGCAAATTTCAGAAAAACCACTCGATCAAAAGATCGCAGAAATCAACAGCGATCAGATAAAACTCAGTAGTTCTGTTTTAACTCAAATTCATCAAAATAACATGATGCAACAAAACATTTCGGCACTTTTAGTTTAAAAGTGCCTCTTCTTTTTTAGCCTTTTCCCATGCCACGTATTAACAACAAAACCTTTTATGAAAATGCCATCAAACGCTATGGCTGTACGGCAAAGGGGTTGAACTGGAACTCCAAGCAGTCGCAACATACGCGTTTTGAGGTGATTCATGAGCTTTTGGACGCGCATTTACCATCCAGTACTGTTATCGATGCTGGGTGTGGTTTTGGAGATCTTTATCTCTATTTGCAACAAAAAGGCTCTTTGCCTCGCAAATATATAGGTTATGATATGCTTCAAGAAGCGCTTTTCGTTGCCCAAAAACGCACCAAACAACAGTTTGCGCATAAAGATATTTTAAATGATGAGCTTGAATTTGCAGACTTTTATGTGGCAAGTGGTTCGATGAATATTTTGAATCGTTTTGAGACGTTTTTGTTTATTCGCCGTTGTTATGAAGCTTCAAAAAAAGGGTTTGTTTTTAACTTGCTTAGAGGCGAGGAAAAAGAGGGTCATTTTAATTACTTTTTGCCTGAGGAAATCGAAGCACACGTCAATGATTTTGCGTACGATGTAGAAATTTATGAGGGTTATATGGAAGGTGATTTCACCGTATTTTTGAAGAAGGAAGATTTATGAAAAAACTTTTACTAGGCGTTGTAGGGCTCTATTTGGTAGCGATGGGATATTTGTATTTCACACAAAATGACCAACTCTTTCCTGCTAAATCAATTGAGAAGCAAGCCAAAGTAAGTGGTGAAAATATTGAGTCACTCTCTTTACATGTAAAAGAGGGTGTTGATTTAGAGGGTGTTTTACGCCATGATGAAGCGAGCGATGCTGGGCTTATCATCTACTTTGGTGGAAATGCCGATGATGCGACACGTTTTGTTTTACATGTAAAAGAGCTTCAAGGCTATGATATTATTGCGTTTAATTACCGAGGGTATGTTGGAAGTACGGGGAAACCTAGTGAAGAAGCCCTATTTTCAGATGCTTTGAAAATTTATGACACATACGCTAAAGGTCGAAAAGTCGTTGTGATAGGGCGCAGCTTAGGCACAGGAGTTGCTACGTACCTTGCTTCTCAAAGAGTTGTTGATGGCTTAGTTCTTCTGACTCCTTACGATTCTATTATTTCTATTGCTAAACTCAAATACCCTTTCTTCCCGATCGATCTTTTGCTCAAAAACAAATTTGAAAGTATTAACTATCTGCCTTTAGTGAAAGCAAAAATTGCGGTGGTCGAGGTGGAAAATGATGTTACGATTCCACGTTACCATCTTGAAAGACTTTTAGAAGCAATGCCAACAAAGCCTTTACATGTCATTCTTTCCAACACCACACACGGCAAGATTCTCGAGCACCCAGCCTTTACCAGCGAATTACAAACTATATTAGGAAAAATCATTGAATAAAGTCTATATCAAACACTCTGTTGTTCCCAAACTAAGACGCTTTACCCCATGGGTTTATGCCAACGAAATTGACTCTGCTTTAGAGGAGTTTCAAAGCGGTGAAGTCGTTGCACTCTTTTCCAAAAAAGATGGCTTTTTAGGAACAGCCTATGTCAATCCAAAGTGCGCTATTTTTGCTCGCGTTCTTAGCTTTGGCAAAGAGGAGATCGGCAAAAAGTTTTTCCACAACCGCATCAAAAGAGCCATTGCAAAGCGTGAAGCACTTTTGTCTCAAACGAATGCTGTACGTCTCATCCACTCCGAAGCAGATTTTCTACCAGGGCTTATTGTCGACAAATATGGCGACACGCTCTCCATTCAGATCAACACCGCAGGAATGGAAACGTTTCGTGAACTCATTTTAAGTACTCTTAAACAACTTGTCAATCCTGCTTGGATTATTGAAAAATCCGATGAGCACTCACGCGAGATCGAAGGCTTAGAGAGTAAAAACGGCACACTTTTTGGCACACCAACAACGCAATTTGAGCTGAGTGAAAATGGTTTGACTTTTTTAGTGGACATTGAAGATGCCCAAAAGACAGGCTTTTACCTAGATCAGCGTAAAAATAGAAGCGTATGTGCGAGTTACATTAAAGAAGGCGACACGGTACTTGATGTGTGTTGCAATGCCGGTGGTTTTGGCATTTATGCACTCTCCAATGGTGCTAAAAATGCTGTCTTTGTTGACATCTCAGAATCAGCCATAGAGCAAACCAAAGCCAACTTGCACGCCAATGCAATGGAAAACTACGAAGCCTACACCGCCGATGCGTTTGCGTTTATGAAAGAGAAAAAGTATAAAAACAGTTTTGATCTGATCGTGCTTGATCCGCCCTCTTTTGCTAAAACCAAAGAACAAGCTAGTGGCGCAAAAAGAGGCTTCAAACACCTTTTGATGGAGTCCACCAAAGCGGTCAAAGACGGCGGCTTAATCGCGCTGTTCTCCTGCTCCTTTCACGTCGGCAAAAAAGAGCTTTTAGAAATCGCAATGGAAGTGTCACACGATCTGAAAGTGCAATATATACTGCTTGAGCAGATGCAACAAGACAGCGACCACCCTTGCCTTATTAATGCCTCTGCATCGTTTTATCTGAATGGATTGTTGCTTCGGGTTGAGAAGTAAAAAGCTTACATGTAAAGCTTTTTGATTTTAATAAAAACGCAATTAAAGGTAATGTATGATGCCTTTTATCTTATAAATGGGAATTGATAATGACTGAGCATGAAAAATGTGAAATTTTGCAAAAAGCCAAAATCTGGTTTAAAGACTCAATTATCGAAAATCATATTAAAAATACTTTGAAGCTATCAAACATCAAAGAATTTAATGTTAATCCTTTTTTGTTGGCGTATTTATCCAATTTTTTAGAAGGTAATCACGACCCTATAAGTATTGCCAAAGCTTTAATTTATCCTAGAGTTCTTGGCACATCGATCAATACATCTTTTGGAACCAATATTCAAAAATTTACAGCTACAGTACTCTCTTCTTTTGGGAGTACGACTTCGGGGATTGATATAGAATTTATCGATATGATTGATGGTGAAAAGAAGTTTTGTCAACTCAAATCAGGCCCAGACACGATTAACAAAGATGATGTTGAAACGATAGCCAAACATTTTACGGATGTCATTCACTTATCAAGAACGAATGGGGTCAAAATTGGGTTTGGCAATTTAATCGTAGGTGTTATTTACGGTGAATTCTCCGATTTGAGTTCACACTACAAAAGAATCACTAAGCAATATCATTATGATGTTATTATCGGCAATGATTTTTGGCACAGACTTACAGGTGATCCTGATTTTTACATAGACTTAATCAAAGCTATTGCAGAAGTGGCAACTGAAGCTGATTTTAAACATGAACTTGATCATGTCATTGAAGAACTCGCTCAATCAGAATACGTTCAAACACTTTCTCATAATCTTAATTCATAAAATAAATATTTCAAAATGTAATCTTTTGAGTGCAAAAGATTTTTTTTGATTATTCTTCGATTAAGCAAAAAGTTTAGTCACTATGCTATAATAACCATGTATAATGTTGTATAAGGTGGGTATTGAATGCAAAGAACATTTTCATTAAATGAAACAGCAGAAATTTTATCGGTCAATAAAGAGACACTACGAAGATGGGATAATGCAGGCAAATTAAAAAGTATTCGTAATCCTATTAATAATTATCGTGAATACAGACAAGATGATTTAGTTATATTTGAAAACGCAAAATTACATTTTAATACCATTGCTGATCGATATGAATCTCCTAAAAAGCTGTACAAGAGTATTGAATTATTTGCAGGAGCTGGGGGCTTAGCGTTAGGCCTCGAAAAAGCAGGAATAGAACACGCATTACTCAATGAAATTGATAAATATGCTGTGCAAACACTGAGAAAAAATAGACCACATTGGAATGTGGTTGAAGGGGATATCTCAAAGATTGATTTTACGCCATATCACAACAAAATAGACCTCTTAACAGGAGGGTTTCCTTGCCAAGCATTCAGCTACGCAGGAAAACGGCTTGGCTTTGAAGATACACGAGGAACATTGTTTTTTGAATTTGCAAGAGCTCTCAAAGAGACCAATGCCCCTGTCTTTTTAATCGAAAATGTTAAAGGTCTTCTTTCTCATGATAATGGGAAAACACTTCAAACGATGATAGAAGTGTTAACACAAGAATTGGACTATCATGTATTTGAGCCACGCGTTCTCAAAGCCATCTATTACAGAGTTCCACAGAAGCGAGAACGGCTCATTCTTGTAGGCATCAAAAAAGAGTATAAAGATAAGATCAATTACATGTATCCAAAGCCGTATCAAAAGATTTATACTTTAAAAGATGCCCTTAAAAAAAGTGATTTATACGCTACAGATGTACCAACTTCTTATGGGCAATCTTATCCTAAGCGTAAGAAAGAAATTTTAGAGATGATAAAGCCTGGTGGTTATTGGCGAGACTTACCCATTGAGCTTCAAAAAGAGTATATGCAAAAGAGTTTTTATCTTGGTGGTGGTAAAACAGGAATGGCAAGAAGAATCTCATGGGATGAACCTAGCCTTACTTTAACATGTTCGCCTGCTCAAAAACAGACTGAGAGATGTCATCCTGATGAGACGCGCCCTTTTCAAATAAGAGAGTATGCGCGTATTCAGACGTTTCCTGATGATTGGGAATTTGAAGGCTCACCTTCGCATCAATATAAACAAATTGGTAATGCTGTGCCTGTGAATTTAGCAGAAGAGATTGGGCATACACTCGTCAAATTATTAAATGATATAAAGATAAGTGAAGAAGCTTAATACATCGTTTTTAATGCTTACATGTAAATCTTCTAAGATTTATTTAGGTAGTTACTTCTAACTTCCCTTTTTCAATAAAACTCAAAAATTCGGCTTTAAATTTGACTCTATTTTCATCTTTTTGTATCCATGCGACGTGAATTTTACGCTCTGCCTCGATGATGGGAAACCATGTTTTTTGCAAAGCATGATCTAACATACAACGATCGTAAATGGATTCCAAAAAGTTCCAAACGATAAAAGCGTAGATGTCATACTCTGTCTCTTGTTCTACACTTCGCTCAATGCCTTGACGTACCAAATGAGGCTTATTGAGGGCTTCTTTGAGAATTTCGAAGTACATTTTATCGATTTCACCGTAGTGAACGATTTGCATGGTTTTACGATACGTTCGCATGGAATAAATCAGTGCAAAGATAGCCATCATTGTCGCTAAAATGCTCATGATAGCACTCACGGCTGTCCAGAGGGTTTCGTATTCGTCACTTAGAAAAATTTCCATCAAAAGCTCCTTTTAGATGAGGTTTAAAATCGGTGGTACATGATCTAGCATTTTTGCAATGCGAGAGTCATTCTTAGAGCAACCATAGACGTTTGCGTAAAGTTTTTCAAGCCATGATTGCAATGTTTCCTTGGGAATTTTATGCAGATTTGGCTGATACACCAAAAGTTCCATAGGTGGCGCTTCTTCGCTGCTTTGAAGCGGTAAAATATAATCAAATGGATCAATTTTTAAAGCACCCAAATGGCGGTAAAATTGTTCTCGTTTTTCGCGAATTTTTTGCTCATTTGAGCTTTTCTCAGGCGAGTCGATCTCGATGAGAAGAGCTCTCGTACCATGCGTTTGGAACAGCTGGTCAATGCTACTTTTTAAAAGCATTGAACCTAGCCCAATGCCTCGCTCTTTTTCATCAATTGCCATGTATTCGAGTAGGAAAAAATCTTTATTATCTGGATGATACATAATACAAAATCCAACAATTTTTTCGTCACTATATGCCAGATAAATAGTATAAAAAGAGGCGTGTTGCATCGCTAAGAGTGCATCGCGAGATTTCTGTTCTGAGAGAGGAAAAGCGGTAGAGTAGATGGCATAAAAGCCATCAAACTCATGTGTATTACTGCTCCCTAAAGCTTTTACATGTAAAGCCATACGGAGTTATTTTAAAATGCGTGGTAGGGTAATACCTGTTTGTCCTTGGTACTTACCGTGTTTGTCTTTGTAAGTGGTTTCACATGGCGTATCACCCTCTAAAAAGAGCACTTGTGCAATGCCTTCATTGGCATAAATTTTTGCGGGGAGCGGGGTGGTATTTGAAATTTCGATGGTAATGTGACCTTCAAACTCTGGCTCAAATGGTGTGACGTTAACGATGATGCCACAACGTGCATAGGTACTTTTACCCAAACAAATTGCAAGGACATTTTTAGGAATACGAAAGTACTCCACAGTACGTGCCAACGCAAAAGAGTTCGGTGGGACAATACAAATGTCGCCCACAAAATCTATAACATTTTTATCGTCAAATTCTTTAGGGTCAACCACGGTCGAATTGACATTGGTGAAAATCTTAAACTCACGCCCAACACGGATGTCATATCCATAACTGCTGACACCATAACTCACGACATCACGGCCAACTTGATCCTCACAAAAAGGCTCTATCATACGCTCTTTAAGCGATTTCTCTCGTATCCAACTGTCTGCTTTTAAACCCATAAAAGTACCTTTACATTATTAAGTGAGTGTATATCTTTAGTATGGTATTATAGCACATTTTATGTCATGCCAAAAAATGGCAAATATTTAGGAGAAACCGAATGGACAAAAATGAGATCAGAGAGTTAATACGTATTTTTGATAAAAGTGATATCACAAAACTCAAAATCAAAGAGGGTGATTTTAGCATTGAGTTGCAAAAAGGTTTAGAGGGTGGTGTAACCTATACAACGGCTGCTCCAGCTCCAGTTATGCAAGCTCAAAGTGTAGCTCCAGCTTTAGCAGCAGCGCCTGTTGCACACGTTGGCGGTGAAGCAAGCATCAATGCAGCGCCTGCTGGTTTAAGCATCAAATCACCAATGGTCGGAACTTTCTACAAATCTCCAGCCCCAGGTGCGGCTCCGTTTGCAAAAGTGGGCGATATTATCCGTAAAGGTCAGCCTATCGGAATTATTGAGGCGATGAAAATCATGAATGAAATTGAAGCAGAATTTGACTGTAAGATTTTAGAAATCCTTGTTGAAGATGGTCAGCCAGTAGAATACGATATGCCAATCTTCGCGGTGGAGAAAGTGTAATGAAGATTGAGAAAATTCTTGTTGCCAATCGTGGTGAGATCGCCCTTCGTGCAATAAGAACCATCAAAGAGATGGGGAAACAAGCGATTGCGGTTTATTCCACAGCGGATAAAGATGCACTCTATCTTCAGCATGCCGATGCAAGTATCTGTATTGGTGGACCAAAGTCATCTGAGAGCTATTTGAGCATTCCTGCTATCATTAGCGCGGCTGAGATCAGTGGTTGTGATGCTATCTTTCCAGGATACGGTTTTTTAAGTGAGAACCAAACTTTTGTTGAAGTGTGCAAACACCATAACATTAAATTTATCGGGCCTTCTGTTGATTCTATGGTTTTAATGAGCGATAAATCAAAAGCCAAAGAAGTGATGAAAAAAGCGGGTGTTCCTGTTATCCTCGGTAGCGAAGGTGCGCTTGAGAGTGTTGAAGAGGCGAAAAAACTCGCTGAACAAATCGGACTTCCTGTTATCGTCAAAGCGAGTGCAGGCGGTGGCGGACGCGGTATGCGTGTGGTTGAGAAGATGGAAGATTTGGAAAAATCATTCCTCGCAGCAGAGAGCGAAGCGCTGAGTGCGTTTGGCGATGGCACGCTTTACATGGAAAAATACATTAAAAATCCACGTCACATTGAAGTTCAAGTTATTGGCGATTCATTTGGTAATGTTGTGCATATTGGTGAGCGCGACTGTTCGATGCAACGTCGCCATCAAAAGCTTATTGAAGAGTCTCCTGCTATTGCGCTCGATGCCAAAACAAGAGCAAGACTTCATGAAGTAGCGGTTAAAGCAACCAAATATATCGGTTATGAAAATGCGGGAACATTTGAGTTCCTCTTAGACGCGGATAAAAATTTCTACTTTATGGAAATGAACACCAGACTTCAAGTCGAGCACTGTGTCAGTGAAATGGTAAGCGGTATCGACATCATTGAGTGGATGATTCGTGTGGCTGAGGGTGAAAAACTTTTTGATCAAAGCGCACTAACATTCCGTGGTCATTCTATTGAGTGTCGTATTACGGCAGAAGATCCTGTCAAATTTATCCCAAGTCCAGGTAAAATCACAAAGTATATTATCCCTGGTGGTCGTAACGTACGTATGGATTCTCATGCGTATCAAGGCTACTCTGTACCGCCACACTATGACTCTATGATTGGAAAATTGATCGTTTGGGGTGAAGATCGTACACGTGCTATTGCAAAAATGAAACAAGCTTTGAGTGAGTTACAAATTGAGGGTATTAAAACGGTAAGAGATTTTCATTTGAATATGATGGATAACAAAGATTTTATCGAAAACAAGTTTGATACAAACTATCTTTCACGCTACTAATAAAAAAGGTCGCTTTTAAAGGCGACCTTCCACTTCTTTAAATCTCTTGCTTATGGTGCTCTGATAACTTGAATGTTAGCAGATGATTTGAGTTTTTCAAAATACTCTTCGATTCCTTTTTGCTCTTTACCTTCACCAAGTTTATTATAAATATAATTTTTTGCATCGGCAAAAGAGACACTTTGAACATTGTATTTTTCTTTGACAAAGAACATCACATAATTTGAATCATTTTTAGAGATCGCAGTAAACTTACCTTTAGCGGTTTTGTTGAGGAGTGCTAAAAGTTTTGGATCCGTTTTGCCTGCTTCAATTTTTCCTTCTTGAAGTTGAACATCACTTGCAGCGCTCATTGGGTTGTTTTGGATAGCTGTTAAACTTTGTTGATTTGCACTGGTATAGATTGTGACATCAAAAGCGCCTGCTTGTGAAAACTCATTGAGGTTTTCATTATAATAGGCCTGAAGTTCACCATCATTCATTTGTTGCATTTTGGTACTTACAATTTTTTTATAGAGTTTATCGCGTTGCAATTTCTTTTTAAGATCTTCTTTGTATTCGGCAATGTCAATATTTTTTGAGCGAATCATATTGAGAAAATCGTATTGGTTCATGTTGTTGCTGATCGCCAAGCTTTCAATATATTGATCGACTTCAAAATTGTCAACGGTAATACTTTGTTTTTTAATCTCAGACTCTTCCAGTTTTTGTCTTACCAAAATATCCAAAGCCTCTTTTTTAGAGATATTAAAGCGCTGAGAGTATTTAAAAACATCGTAAAGTGTTATTGGTTCTTTGTTAATTATGAGAGAAACGCCATCAACTGTGCCTGCACTTGCAGGTGAGAAAAGAAGGGTTGTACACAAAGTTACAAAAGTTAACACCTTTAATTTAATCTTCATCAATAATCCTTTGTTTTAAGAAAAATAGCTATATAATCGTGTTGTATTAAAAATAAGAGCTACGAATGATAACATTTTTTTAAGCAAAAAAAATTAAAAAAATGTTTTTATATGCGCTCCAGTAGAATTTTTGTTCTCCGCGTAACGAAATGATACATAATTTATACATAATTCATCAAAAATAGTGAAGGTACAGTCATGGTTGTGACACGATTTGCCCCTAGTCCCACGGGATATTTACATATTGGAGGGCTAAGAACGGCTCTTTACAGTTATCTTTGGGCAAAAAGAAATAATGGAAAGTTTTTATTCCGTATTGAAGATACAGATCTTGCTCGAAATTCTAAAGAAGCTGCGGAAGCGATTGTTGAAGCCTTTAAATGGGTAGGGCTTGCGCATGAGGGTGAGATTGTTTATCAATCTGAGCGTTTTGATCTTTACAAAAGTTATGTTAAAAAGCTTTTAGAAGAAGGCAAAGCTTATAAATGTTATATGAGCAAAGAAGAACTCGACGCGCTTAGAGAAGCTCAGATGGCACGCAAAGAGCGTCCGCGTTATGATGGCAGATACCGTGATTTTACAGGTACTCCACCAGAGGGCGTTGCACCTGTAATTCGTATCAAAGCGCCTACAAGTGGCGTTGTTTCATTTGTCGATGGTGTCAAAGGTGAAGTCACATTTAATGCAAGTGATATGCTCGATGATTTTATTATTGCACGAAGTGACGGCACACCAACGTATAATTTTGTGGTTGTTATTGATGATGCCCTTATGGGTGTTAATGAAGTCATTCGTGGAGATGACCACCTTTCAAATACCCCTAAACAGATCATCTTATATCAAGCACTTGGCTTTGATATTCCTAAATTTTACCATGTTCCGATGATCCTCAATCCTGAGGGCAAAAAGCTCTCTAAACGTGATGGTGCGGTCGATGTAATGGAGTATAAAAGAGAAGGCTATTTGCCAGAAGCATTGCTCAATTTCCTCATTCGTCTAGGGTGGAGTCATGGCGATCAAGAGATTTTCTCGTTTGACGAGATGAAGGCTTTATTTGATCCAAACAATATCAATAAATCAGCTTCTGCATACAATCAAGAAAAACTTGTGTGGCTCAATGCGCATTACATTAAACAAGCGAGTTATGAGCGTTTAATTGATGAATTACGCTTTTTTGATCTGGATCTTTCTTTACATGTAAAAAAAGAGTTACTTATTGACGCATTAAGAGATAGGGCAAAAACACTTGTTGAGTTTGCAAGCCTTGCAAAACAGATTTTAGAAGCACCAACGTGTTACGATGAAAAAGCTGTTGAAAAGTTCTTAACAGTCGATGGACTAAGTGTTTTAGAGCACTATTTTGAAGCGTTAAAGAGTACAAAAGAGCTTAGTAATGCGAGTGAATTTGAAACATTTACGAAAACATTTTTAGAAGAGAAAAATTTGAAACTTAAAGATCTGGCACAAGCCATTCGTATTGCGATGGTTGGAAGTTCTGTAAGTCCTTCGATTTTTGAAGTATTAGAGATTATCGGTTATGAGAGTGTTGTGCAAAGAATTCAAAAATTAATATCATATAAAAGGAGTTAGTGTGAGTAATAAGGGAAAAGTTACTAAAGAAGAGTCTTTAGAGTATCATATTGGTGGAAAAATCGAGATAAAAGTTAAAACACGTTGTGATACCGCTAGAGATCTTTCAATGGCCTACACTCCAGGTGTTGCACACCCCTGTTTAGAGATTGAAAAAGATAATGAATTAGCGTATAAATATACCAACAAAGGTAATCTTGTTGCTGTCATTAGTGATGGAACAGCCGTTCTTGGACTTGGCGATATTGGTGCCGTTGCAGGAAAACCGGTTATGGAAGGCAAATCAGTTTTATTCAAAAAATTCGCTGATGTTGATGCTTTTGATATCGAACTTGACGAGCATGATGTTGATAAAATCGTTGCTATCTGTAAAGCGCTTTCTCCAACATTTGGTGGTATCAATCTTGAAGATATTAAAGCACCAGGTTGTTTTGAAATAGAGCGAAAGCTTCAAGAATGTGTTGATATTCCTGTTATGCACGATGACCAACATGGTACTGCTATGATTACATCTGCTGGACTTATTAATGCCCTTGAAATCAGTGGCAAAAAAATAGAAGAGATGAAAATCGTTGTCTCTGGTGCTGGTGCTGCTGGTATTGCTTGTGCAAAAATGTACAAACTCTTAGGCGCAAAGAAAATTGTGATGATCGATAGTAAAGGTGTTATCCATTCAGGCAGAACAGACCTTAACACATATAAAGCAGAGTTTGCTCTTGAGACAAGCGATAGAACACTTGAAGATGCAATGAAAGGCGCGGACATGTTCCTAGGTCTTTCAAAACCAGATGTTGTAAGCCAAGAGATGGTTAAATCAATGAATCCGTACCCAATCATTTTTGCTCTTGCAAACCCAACACCTGAAATTTTACCTGAAGAAGTCCATGCTATTAGAAATGACGTTATGATGGGAACAGGTCGAAGTGACTATCCAAACCAAGTTAACAACGTATTGGGTTTCCCTTTCATCTTTAGAGGTGCGCTTGATGTGAGAGCAACCAAAATTACAGAAGGCATGAAAATGGCAGCTGCTGTTGCGATGGCAAAATTGGCAAAAGAAGATGTGCCTGATTATGTCAAAGCGGCTTACAATGGCGAAGATCTTAAATTTGGTATCAATTACATTATTCCAAAGCCATTTGATAGAAGAGTTTTTGTGTGGATTTCTGCCGCGGTTGCGGAAGCTGCAATCAAAGATGGCGTTGCTCGTGTGAAAGATTTTGATATGAAAGCTTATCGTGCAAAACTTCAAGCCATTATTGATGCGGAGCAAAAATAAGTGAAAAATGTCCATCTCATCAAACATCCTTTGATCGAGCATAAACTTTCGATTTTAAGAGATGAAAAAACAGAGCCCTTTCAGTTTCGCCTTTTAGTCGATGAAATCTCTTATTTGATGCTGTTTGAGGCAACAAGAGATTTACCATTAAGAGACGTGAAGGTTCAAACTCCTGTCGCAGTGGCAAATGCTAAAAAGCTGGACGTGAAGATTATGATCTGCCCGATTCTTCGGGCGGCTCTTGGTATGCTGGACAGTGTTTTTAAACTCATTCCTGATGCGAGTGTGGGCTTTTTAGGCTTTCAGCGCAATGAAAAAACGCTTGAAGCAGAATTTTACTATGCCAAACTTCCTGCTGACCATACGGAGCGTACCGCGATCATCATTGATCCGATGTTTGCAACGGGTGGTACGGCGATTGATGCGGTGAATTTCCTTAAAGGTAAAGGTGTTCAAGACATTCGCTTTTTATGCCTTGTTTCAGCGCCTGAAGGACTTAAAAAGTTTCATGAACTACATCCTGATGTACCTGTTTATACGGCATGTATTGATGATGGATTGAATCAAAATGGTTATATCGTTCCTGGTCTTGGTGACGCTGGGGATAGAGTTTTTAATACCATTGGTGCTTAAAAACACTTTCTAGCCTTTACATGTAAAACGGGCTTTGCCCGTTTTACTACACCGCTCCTTGGTCGATCATGGAGTCTGCTACTTTTCTAAATCCTGCAATATTCGCACCCAACATCAAGTTGCCTTCATCGCCAAACTCTTTGGATGTTTTATAAGAGAGATCAAATATATTTTTCATAATGCCTCTAAGCTTACTATCGACTTCAACAAAGCTCCATTTTTGCATACTGGCGTTTTGACTCATCTCTAACTGGCTGGTCGCCACACCACCTGCATTGGCAGCTTTTGCTGGACCATAAAACATTTTCTTAGAGAGCATAAAATCAATCGCGCCAGGTGTGCTTGGCATATTGGCACCCTCATTTACCAAACGGCATCCATTTTTGTAAAGTATTTGAATATCAGTAAGATTCAGTTCATTTTGCGTGGCACTTGGGAAAGCTGCAAAACAAGGAATACTCCAAACAGCATTGGTTCCTTCTGGATACTCACTAACAGGTATATACATAGCTTGTGGATGAATTTTGAGGTATTCTGTTAAATCTTTTCGGGCAACTTCTTTAATCGTTTTCAGTGATTTGAAATCAATGCCATTTTTATCGTAGATCATTCCATGTGAGTCGCTACATGTAACAGGAGTAGCGCCTAATTCATAGAGCTTTTGAATGGTATAAAGTGCAACATTCCCTGCACCCGAAACCGTGCAGATTTTACCTTTAAGTGAATCACCTTGCTTGTTGAGAATATTTTCCGCAAAATAGACCGAACCATAACCTGTAGCTTCTGTGCGTGCAAGAGAACCGCCCCAATTAAGCCCTTTGCCTGTTAATGCCCCTTCAAAACGACCCGTAAGACGTTTGTATTCGCCAAACATATAGCCAATCTCTCGTCCGCCCACGCCAATATCACCCGCAGGGATGTCTTTGGTTTCGCCAATGTGCTTGGAGAGTTCCACCATGAAAGACTGGCAAAAACGTATAATCTCGCCTTCGCTTTTACCCTTAGGATCAAAGTTACTGCCACCTTTTGCACCGCCAATAGAAAGCCCTGTGAGCGAGTTTTTAAAAATCTGCTCAAAGCCTAAGAACTTAATAATGCCAAGATTGACACTGGGGTGAAAACGAAGACCGCCTTTGTAAGGTCCAATGGCAGAGTTAAACTGGACACGGTAGCCGATATTGGTTTGAATCTTGCCTTGATCATCTATCCAGACGACGCGAAAGAGAATTTGACGCTCGGGGATGACGATACGCTCCAAAATATTGTACTGATCGTACTTGGGTTCGGATTGTAAGAGCGGTTCAAGCGAGGTTAAAACCTCCTCAACCGCTTGGTAAAATTCGGTCTGACCGGGTGTACTTTCGATCGTGGATTTGAGAACTTTGTCAATATAGCTTTTCACAGACATCGGGCAACTCCTTTGAGGATTTTACGATGAAGACTTTTGAAGGCGTTTTGCTTTTTTCAAAAAGATAAAGAGTGCTTTTTGCTCTTTTCTTCCAATGGAATAGCTAATAAGTTTGAGATACTCTTTGATGTTATGCTCAGAAATACCACGCTTGGTTGCATAATTTTTTAAAATATAGTTGGGAATTTTAATCGGTCGTTGAACGAATTTTGCACAGAGTTTTTTGTAAAAACTTTGACGCTCATTCACGCATAATCGTGCAAAAACGAAGGGAAGATGGTATTTATCATGCCATATCTGAGCAAGATCGATGTAGGCATCAGGCTCTTGTAGATAGAGCTTGAGTGCGCGATCTCCAATGAACACTTCACCTTGTAAATCAAGAACGCGAGCGAGCATGTTGGATGTTGCAGAAGCAGGATCTCTTTTAGCTTCTCCTTTTTTCAGGATGACACTTTTAACATTTTTTTGCGCCACAATACCAATCGGTAAAGGGGTAATTGATTTGCGTTTACTTTCGATGCTTGAGATAAATGCAGCATCCACAACACGTTTTCTAAATTTGCGATTAATGCTGGAAGGTACGGACTTTTGATGTTCACAGGAACGCTTAAAAGCATTGGGAAGTGAGGCCCGTTTTAAAAAAACATGAAATGGAAGAAGATTGATATAATCTATCTTTCCAAAGACCATACAGACTCCTTATTTTGGGTTCTGTATTATAACGCGTCTAGCTTAACAGGATGGTTTACTAAGAAGATTTATACCCAAAAGTCGGTACAATCAAATCAAAAAAATTAGGAAAGAATTGACATGTTAGAATCGCTATTTACAGCCGAAGCGTTAATGGCATTATTGACCTTAACAGCCTTAGAAATTGTGCTTGGAATCGACAATATTATTTTCATAGCGATCTTAGTAGGCCGCTTGCCCGCACATCAAAGAGATAAAGGCAGAATTTTTGGTCTTGGTCTTGCGATGCTAACGCGCATTATGCTTCTTCTTTCACTTTTTTGGATTATGAAACTCACAACGCCTCTGTTGACTATTTTTTCGCAGGAGATTTCGGGGCGCGATCTGATTTTGATTGTGGGTGGACTGTTTTTGCTTGCCAAATCAACAACAGAAATACACGAAGATATTGAAGAGAGCGGTAAAGAAGAGCAAGAGCTTAAAAAAGGTTCACGCGGTTTTTTTAACACACTCATCCAAATTGCTATCTTAGACATCGTTTTTTCATTGGATTCTGTTATTACGGCTGTGGGTATGGCCAATAATATCATCGTTATGATCCTAGCCGTTGTGCTTGCCGTGGGTGTTATGATGTTCGCAAGCAAAAGTATTTCTAACTTTATTGATGCCAATCCTACCATTAAAATTTTGGCACTCTCCTTTTTGATTTTAGTCGGTGTTACGCTCATTGCAGAAGGGCTTGATTTTCATATCTCCAAAGCCTATGTCTATTTTGCGATGGCATTCTCTCTTGCCGTTGAGTCTATTAACATTTATAGTCGAAAGAAAAAAGCTAAAAAATCAGTCGCACACAAAGAGTTATAATGTTTTCTTTTTTTCATTCTTCCAATGCCTTTGCCATTGATCTAGGGACGAATAATACGCTCGTTTACCAACCCAAACGCGGTATTATTTTAGATGAGCCGACTTCGATTGCCTTCGATAATAATCGAAATTCATTTTTTGATGGTGGCGTCTCTTCAAGACGCATGTGGGGTAAAAATCCCAAATATATTGAAGTGATGCATCCACTTTCCAGAGGCGCTATTGCGAATTTAACGGTTGCAAAAGCGTATATCAAAGAGGTGATTTCTCGTATAGCACAGAGTCGATTCTTTAAGCCGACGATAGTTGTGAGTGTTCCAAGTGATCTCAATTCTATGGAGCGGAGCGCTGTGGTGGAAGCGTGCAAAGATGGGGGTGCTCGTGAAGTGATGCTCATCAAAGATCCTTTTTCTGCCGCGCTTGGTTCGATGCAGTCCATTGAGCTACCCAAAGGAGTTTTGGTTCTTGACGTTGGCGCAGGAGTGAGTGATATTTCGCTACTTTCATGCAATGGCATCGTGATGAGTAAGTCCCTTCGTCTTGCCGGGAATGACCTTGATGAGGCGATCATTGAATATTTTAAAGCACATCATCGCGTGCTTGTTTCTCACAACGATGCGGAGCGTTTGAAAAAAGAGTTGGGAAATCCTTTTGTGAATGAAGCGATAACGATGCAGATTAATGTAAAAAATCTCGTCTCTAGGCTTCCTGAACGCTTTGTTGCCAGTTCCATCGATGTACGCCAAGCCATCTTACCCATGGTCGATAAAATAGTCTCTCTGACACACAGTATACTCTCAGAACTTCCTCCTACTTTTGCCCAAGATATTTACGATCAGGGTATTTTGCTCACAGGTGGCTCTTCAATGCTTTTTGGGCTGGATCGTTACCTCAGTGAAAAATTAGAAATAACCGTTAATCCAGTGGAAAATCCTTTGCATAATATCATTTTAGGGGCAGGGCGAGCTATGGAAGAGGCGCGTTATAGCTCACTTCTAGGTGTTTAGAAACTAAATAGAACAAAAATTATTGGCAAAGACCCTCGAATGAGGGTCTTTGATTTAGTTGTAGCTTCTGATATAAAACACTTTAGGTTTTGTACCTTTTTCAGGAAGCAATACCGTTGGCTTATGTGCTCTAAGTGTTGTCGAAATTTGACTTTTCTCATCATTAAGATCGCCAAATATACGCGCATCCGCTGGACATGCTACCACACAGGCAGGTGCCAATCCTTGTGTAACTCTGTGGTTACAGAATGTACACTTCTCAACTGCCCCTTTACGGCGTATTGCTTCATAGCCACCAGCACCTCGTGCCGCATTGAAGTTAGGAAAGGGAGCCTTTGCTTTGTCACTGAGCTCTTTTTTAGAAAATGTTCCACCTTTAACAATACTACTATCATCGGTTACATAATCCAAGAAAGCGTGCTCTTTATTAAAAAAGATAACCCCATAAGGATCAGCCAGCATACAACTTTTACAACCGATACAAAGACTTGGATCGTGTACAACCATACCATCTTCATTTTTGTGCATCGCTTGTGTTGGACACACTCTTACACAAGGAGCATCTTCACAGTGGTTACACAGGGTTGGCGTATGCGTATAGGTCACTTTTGGGAATACACCATAGGTTTCGATTTTATGACTTGCCCAGTCAATTCCATCTGGCGTATTATTTTCACTTTTACATGCAAGATCACATGCACCGCATCCCACACAACGATGGAGGTCAATAATCATTCCATATTTTTTTGCCATTGTTTATCCTTCACCTATATCTTTTCAATTTTTACGCGAGTATGTCCACCATGTCGTGGGTTTGAGCCACTAAGGCGCTCCCAGTCATAACAATATAAATCATTGTTATTTCCGCCACGAGGTTTTGATCCAAAGATTTCTGACCCTACGCGACCATACGCCCAGTGACCCTGTCCATAACATTTGGCAACAGTTCCAGGACGAATACCTTCCCATAGTTTAATCTCACTCTCAATAGTGCCAAACATAGAGCTAACACGTACTTTGTCACCATTTTTAAGTCCGAGTTTTTTACCGTCTAATGGATTGATTTTGGTAACATCTTTTTCATTTTCATCACCAGGGTCAACACTTTTTGTACTGTAATACCAAGGAGTATTTTGGCTTCTTCCTTCTCGGTTAAGGCGTGAGCGATGATCGATAAAAATGAATGGGTAAATCGTCTCATCTCCATACCGTACTGCTGGCTCATAGTGAGGTACAAAGAAAGCTTCACCTTTGACGGTATAGTTTGCCGCTTCAATAGCTTCATCAAGCGTCATTTTATGTTTATCAGCATGATTTTGCATTCCCGCTTTAAGCGTTTCACTGAAAAACTCAAATTTATGGGTTGCTGTATGAAAATGACCTATTTTTTCGCCAATTTTGTAGCGTTTTGTTTTCCAAATGCCTTTTTCAAGTAACTCAGCCCAGCTATTTATCGTATCGCCTTTGCTATTACTGCTACCATCCCAACAAGGTTTAGTGAAGAATTTCATTGCAAAGAGGTCAAACTCTTCAGGTGTCTCTGGTGTTTTGCCCGTTTCAGGATCTTTGAAATTCTCTTGATAATATTTCAGAGGTAAATCAAAACCTTTTTTTGCGAGTGCTTGAGCGAGCATAAATGGCACTTCTGTCTCATCTGTTTTAGCTTCACCATAAGGTTTGATAAGCGGTTGATGGATGGAAAGATAGGCTGTCAAGTTTTGTTTATTTTTAGCAAATCCATAACGCTCAAGCATATGCATTTTAGCTGGTAATACAATATCTGCAAACATTGTCATCTCTGCAATATTGGTTGTAATATGAGCAAAGAATGGTAATTTTGACATTGCCTCTTCCCATTGTTTTGTTCCCATAGAAGAGAAGACCCAGTTATTCCAATAACCAATTGCCATTTTGATGTCATACGGATCTTGATCAAGCATGGCTTGTGCAACCCTTGAGGTACACACAAATCCACCCGATTTCATGTGCTCAAGTGCTGGAAACCCTTTGGTTCCTCGCTGATCGATTTTTGGTTTTTTCAAACTGTCAGCAAAACGAGGGTCAAGATAAGGCTTCACATCAGGTGTTTTGGCATTAGGCGCTGAACCTTGTTGTAAGATACCGCCAACGGAATCAACAGAGCCTACAAGACCATTGAGCGCATGGCATGCAAAGGAAGAGATGCCTCCTCTTATTTGCATAGAAGCGCCTGGACTTGTCCATGAAATGGCTCTATTGCCAGCTTCCGCAAATTCACGAGCTACTTCACAAATCTCTTTGGCACTAATACCTGTAATTGGCTCCGCCCACTCAGGAGTACGATCTTTTAGCTCTAAATTCCACCATGCAACAACACCATTGGTATGAATTTCATTAAAGACAACAGGAATTTTTTTATCTTCAACAATAATTTCTGTTGGAACTTCTTGTCCTGCAACAAAATAGTTGACTTTATCAGCAAAATCACCTACAAAATTTCTGTTCCATTTGCCCTCAGTAAGAATAACATGGGCAATGGCAATAGCAAGTGCTCCGTCGGTTCCAGGAATAATGGGCAACCAACGATGCGATTTAGCTCCCGTAGCGGATAAACGAGGATCAATCGTCGTGATTTTAGCTCTATCTTTAACATTTCCAAATTGGTTGATAAACCACGGTGTCTGACGGTTAGAGGCAACCATGTCTGAACTCCAACCCAAAATATAACGAGTATTTTGAAGATCAAAGTCAGCATAAGCTGGATAGCCCTCAGATTGCTCTCGCCCAAACTCTTCTGCATCTGCACATAAAGCACTGTGTGAAATGTTATTTGGGCTACCAATTAGTTTTGGAAATGTTCCATACATGATTTCATTCATTCCTGTGTAACGACCACGTGTTAAAAGGAATTTATGTGTTTCACCTGCATTAATAAGTTCCATAATTTTATCGGCTATCGTATTGATGGCTTCATCCCATGAAATAGGTACAAATTTAGGATCAATACCTCTGCCTTTTTTAGGATTGGTTCGTTTAAGAGGTGTTTTAACACGATCTGGATCATACACTTGTTGCAATGCCAAATGAGGTCTAGGACAAATACGTCCACCACTTGGAGAGTTGGGATTACCTCTGACTTTAATAACTTTACCATCAACCACGAGTCCTTGAATGCTACACCAACTTGTGCATCCTTGACAGGTCGTTGAAACCCATTTACCAGCTTCACCTTCATAACCCAGTTCACCTGTTTTTGCTTCTGCCTCTTCTGGAAAAATGGACAATGTCGAAGCTACGGCAGCCGTTCCTGCTGTTGTTTTGAGAAAATCTCTTCTGTTAATACTCATCATTGACTCCTTATACTGCTTGACCAAGATAAACAACTAAGTTTTTAAGGAAAAAACTTCCCAGAACCATCGTAGCGAATGTTGGGATGGCAACTATTTTTAACGATGTTTTGCCTAAGATAACGAGGGTTAAAAGTACCATTGGTATGATTAAACCAACTAAGATACTAAGCCCCCAAAACTCAATGCCAAAACTTCCCATCAAGACTTCATAGGCATGTTTTGAAGAGGCGGTTGTAAGGGCAAGATTGTAAACCCATGCAAAAACAGCTGCTAACTCAAGCGTTAAAATCATGTTGATGATAATAGGGAGTTTGAAGCGTGCGATGAGTCCTTCTAGGCTTTCAAGGTTGAGCAATAACATTAATGATGAACCTGAAAGAATGGAAGAGACAAAGAAGATGACAGGAATTGCATTGTTCCAAGGCTCTTTTGCGATGCCGGAGAGCAAGAATCCATGATACAAACCAACCAAGCCAGCAAGGATGGCACCTGCATAAATAATTTTTGAGCAGAGAGATTCAACACCACTGGTCAGTACTTTAAAGGCGATAAGGAGCGCAACGGCTACAAACGCACTTTGTAAAAAAATACCGATCGACATAAACGATGTTGGATTAATCGCATAGATAGTTTTGATCACGTTTAGTGGGCGACCAAGTTCCGTTAAAAGCAAAAGCAATCCTGCAATCACCAAAAGTGGTGCAATAACAAATGATTTTTTCACAAAAGTATCATAAACTTTTGCATCAATATAGTACAGTATAACCCCCACAAGGAAGGCTCCTACACCTAAACCACCCAAAAATAGATCGAGCGAGACCCGTATATCCCACAATAAATGCATCATGGACTCCTTTAAAGTTTTTTGAACTTTTCTTCAAGTACAATGTACTAACTGCAATTATCATGCCAACTTCTAAAAGCCCTAAAATAGGGGATTTAAAGAGAAAAAGGAGTCTTCGGAAGATGAAAAACGATCAAATTTTGACCAGTGCCTTTCAAAAATTTACCATGTTTTTTTTGCTACTTTTGTTACCTTTTTCACTCTATGCCAAAGAAAAAATTGTCCTTGGTCTTACGGGCACTGTTTTTAAAGATGATCTTAAAAATTTTATGGATTGGGAGAAGTATCTGGAGAGTAAAAACAGTGAGTTTGACATCCAAATCCGCTTTTCAAAAACCTATGCTGAGATGAATACACTCATTAAAGAGCATAAAGTCGATATTGCGTATGTGTGTAACTCTAGTTATACCAAATTGGACAAAGAGGGAACGGGAAAAATTTTGGTGATTCCTATCTTTGATGGAAGTGACCAATATTATTCCTATATCATTGCAAAGAAAAACAGCCGTTTTAATTCATTATCTGACTTTAAAGATGCCATTTTTGCCTTTACCGATCCAGAGAGTAATTCGGGAGCAACGGCGCCTAGTTATTATATGTTAAGTCATGGGATGGATCCAAAAACTTTCTTTAAATCCTACATTTATACCTATGAACATGGCGAGTCGATTAAAGCGGTGATTGATGGTTTTGTGGATGGTGCAAGCGTGGATAATATTGTCTATACCCGTTTTGCACAAAAGCATCCAGAGCAGATCGAGCAGCTTAAAATTATTCAGGTCTTAGGACCTTATACCAATTCTCCGATTGTAGCGAGAAGTTCATTGCCCCAAAAGCAGTTTGATAAGCTACAACATGCCTTTGCAACAATGCACTTAGACTCTTATGGTCAAAGCATTTTGGAAAAGCTCTCGTTGGATCGCTTTGATCTTCCCTCTGGTCAAGATTTTTCCAATGTAGCCAAAATGCTTGAAGTCATTGAACAAAGACAATGAAAAAGCTTTTTGACTATCTTTTAGCGCTTTCGGTTCAAGTCAAACTTGCCACGTTAATTTTTGGGGTTGTTTTTGCGATCTCTTCCGTTTCTATTATCATCAACATTGACATTCATAAAAACCATACCAATCAGATCATTGATGAGCTGATTAAGACCAACATCAACTCCAATAAAGCGTTTGTGAGTGAATTTATACTCACGCACAATCAATGGGAACTCTACAAATTTCTTAAAACGCTAAGTTCGAGTAGTTTGATCGAAAGTTCTGGATTTATAGACAATCAAAATGTTATTGTGGCGCATACCGATACGGAACATTATCGTCTTGGTGATACGTTTAAAGAGTTTGACACTTACAATGTTGTCCCTTTTGAACAAGATGGGGTGACCTTTGGCTCTTTTGTGCTTAAAGTGAAAAATCAAACACTTTTGAGTATGTTGGAAGACACCTTTTTAGCGCAGTTCGTTCTGCTCCTTTTAGTGGCGTTGCTCTCACTCATTATTGCCAATATTTTTATGGGAAGACTGCTTGGAAGGCTTCATTTGCTTGCAAATAATGCGACAGCAATCATCGAAAAGCGTTGGGATGACATCACCATTTATCAAGGGCGTGAAAACGACGAGATCACACGCATCATCGAAAAAACGACACAGTTGATGCACGAACTCAGAGAGTCTATTGAAAAAGAGGAGAAGAACGCTCGCATTTCACACTCACTTATTATATTGGGTGAAATTGGCTCCTCTTTTGCGCATGAGGTTAAAAATCTATTACAGCCTTTGAAGTTGCTGCTTTCTCCCGCACAACTACCCGATAAAGAAGATATGCCCATCATTCATGGAGCATTAGCGCGCATCGATCATCAGGTTGTGGACTTTTTGGCCCTTGCAAAACCCGCTGATTTTAAGTACGAAAAACCTTTACATGTAAAGCCATTTGTTGAAGAGTCTATCGCGTTATTGCGCTCTTCTTTGAATAAAAAACATTTAATGATTCAGAGCATCGTGGAAGAGGATTTGAGCGTTAAAATGGGTGCGAATGCCATTGAAATTATTTTGATCAATTTACTGAATAATGCCATTGATGCAGCATTTCAACGAAGTACGATTGAGATCACATGGAAGAGGGCAGAGCAAGCAGGATTTTCCATATTATGTGTGAAAAACAGTGGTGAAACGATGGATGAAAAAACCAAAGCCAATCTTTTTAAACCCTTTTTCACGACCAAAAAAGAGGGTTCGGGTTTGGGGCTTTTTAGCATCTATAAAATTGTCTACCTCTCCAATGGTTACATCGAGTTTGAAAGTCAAAAAGAGCAGACAAAGTTTTGTCTCTATATCCCATGTGAAGAAGCAAGTACCTAACCATAGTTAATAGCACCTTTTGACATTTAAAAAAGGGTATAGATACAAGGCGGATTTTTGCAGGTTTACTTATTGTAAATCAAAAAAATCTAACGCAGTAGACATGCCCTTTTTTAAATGCCCTATAGGTGAAAGGATTTTGCCTCATCTTCGTCGTTAAATTTATTCAACTTGCAATAAGCAAGTCATCATAAATTTGCCTAGAAGCTAAAGCAAAATCCTTTCATCAAAAGGTGTTACTAACTATGGGTAGGTACTTAAGTATGAAAATTGCTATTATTGATGACCAGCAAGAGATTCGCTACTCGGTTGCTAAAATTTTACAGCGCAATCACCATACACCGTTGCAGTTTAACGGCGAAGAGTTTGAACTCTCTTTAATCATCGAAGAGCAAGGTGTTGAGCTTTTAATTGTCGATGTGATGCTTGGCGAAAATCTTACAGGCATTGATCTGATCAAACAGTTTAAAAAAGCAGGCATTCAACTTCCTATCATTTTGATGACAGCGTATACCACGCCTACGAATATGATTGAAGCGTCCAAAATTGGCATTAAAGACATTTTGCAAAAGCCTTTTGATGAGGCGCAACTTTTAGAATTGGTTGGAAAATACATGCACACTTCAAGCAAAGAGAAGAGTGCTAAAAAGCCTATAAAACAAGGGGAAGAGGCGTTTGTAGGTTCGTATGAAACGATGAAAGAGATTTACAAGAAGATTGGCATCGCCGCCAATAATGACCTCTCTGTGCTTATTTACGGTGAAACAGGAACGGGTAAAGAGCTTATCGCCAATCTGATTCATACCAACTCGACTCATAGTGAACACCCCTTTATTGCCGTGAATTGCGCTTCCATCCCTAAAGATCTTTTTGAGAGTCAGCTTTTTGGGCATGAGAAAGGCTCTTTTACGAGCGCCGATAAACAGCACATCGGTTTTGCTGAACTTGCAGGGGAGGGAACACTTTTTTTAGACGAGATTGGAGAACTCGACATTGAGCTTCAAAGCAAACTGCTGCGTTTTTTGGAGACGAAGAAGTTTAGACGCGTTGGAGGCTCTAAAGAGCTTAATTTTGAAGGACGCATCATCAGTGCGACCAATGCCAATCTTAAAGCGCATATTCAAAAATCAACGTTTAGGGAAGATCTTTACTTTCGCCTCTCGATGCTCACGATTACGATGCCATCTTTAAAAGAGCGCATTCAAGATATTCCTATTTTGTGTGAGCATTTTATTGCCAAAGCTAACCGTGATCTTAAAACGACCATTACATCTATTTCCGAAGAGGCGTTGGTTAAACTTGCACGTCATCATTGGAGAGGAAACATTAGGGAGCTGCGCAATACTATCTACAGTGCCTGCTTAAATGCCAGTGATGACATGATCAAAGCGGATGACATCAAAGAGTTTGAAGAGACAGAAGATATACAGAAACAGCTGCATAAATTTTGCCTAGCGTATTTACAAAAGGAAGGGGTTGAAAAAGCCCATGATTTGGAGCAAACCTTGCAAAAAACCTTTTTACATGTAAGCTTTTCGCTTTGCCCAAACATCACACAGCTTTCCACCATACTCGATATTTCTCGCAATACACTCAAAAAACAGCTTAGAGAATTTGGTATTTATGAAGGGGAAGAAGAGAAGTAAGAGGTAGCCTAAGCTACCCCTTGCATTTAAGCGCGTTCCAAGAAGGTCATATCTTTGATAAGCCCTTCACTGCTGTGATGAATAATATGCCAACTGTCATGATTATGAATATTGCCTTGCCCAACATTCCAAATACTGCTTTAGCCTACGCCACCAGTGTTATTGTTGGTTTTATTAACACTCTAAAAAGGTTTTTAATGAGCTTCTTGGATGCATTGCATCTTAGAAGCTCATGCAATAAAGTCATCTTTATATCAACATATCTTGATATAAAGATGACTTTATGCTACACTTTCATCATTGTTACATGTAAAGGTTGAACCATGAAAAAAGTACTGATTTTATGTACGGGAAACAGTTGCCGAAGTATCATCGCAGAAGCACTTGTAAACGCGCATCTTAAAGGCATTGAGGCTTATAGTGCGGGCGTTCGTGCTACGGGCAAAGTGAACGCTTATGCTAAAAAAGTGCTTGAGGAAGAGGGTATATGGAAAGAGAGCTATCACTCCAAAACGCTGGATGAGGTGATAGATATGGACTTTGATTTGGTGGTTACTGTCTGTGACCATGCTAAAGAGAGTTGCCCGATGTTTCCTCGTCCCATTCCTAAAATTCATGTCGGATTTTCTGATCCTGATGGTAAAGATTATGGGGCGTTTATTCTTACATGTAAAGCGATACAGGCTGAACTTTTACCGATCATTGAAGAAAAACTTTTATGAATTTGGAGCAGATGCTTATTGAGCTGACCTCAGAGTTTGGGGCATGGGCGATTTTTGCATCATTTGGCATTGGTCTTTTAACCTCTTTGGCTCCGTGTTCTATCATTACCTTGCCTCTGCTTGCGGGTAGTGCGCTTGGTTTGTCGGGCGATTTAAGCCCAAAACAAAAAAGAGTTTTTATTTACCAATACTCACTACTTTTTGTTTTGGGTTTGGTTGTCAGTTTTTCACTGTTGATGCTGTTGGTTTCTAAGATGGGCATAATGCTCTCTGTCGCTCCTTTTTGGGCGTATTTACTTGCTTCGTTTGCGACATTTTGCGTTGTTGCGTATGCCCTTGGGTTTATTCAAACATTTGATAAAGACAAAGTTGCACGTAAGTTTTTAAGGCTCAAATTTTTTGGCGCTGTGATCATCGGGCTGATTTTTGGGCTGGTAAGCACTCCGTGCGCATCTGCTCCTCTGGTTGCTATCATCACCATCGCCTCTCAAAGCGGTTGGGTTTATTCGTACGCACTTGTTTTGGCGTTTGCCTTAGGGCATGGCATGTTGCTATTAGTGGCGGGAACCTCACTCGGATTTACGCAAAGTGTGGTTTCGAGTCAAAAAATAAGCAGGGTGAGCCGCTTTATCAACGGCTTTTTTATCGTGCTTTTGGCGGGAATTGGTTTTTACTTTCTCTACCAAACGTATCTTGTATTTTAGGAAAAAAGATGAAAAAAAAGATTGTTTTAGCTGTGCTAGCCCTCTTCTTAGCAGGGTTTTGTGAGGCTAAAGAGCCTAATGCTTTTTCGTGGAAACAGAGCAATGAAGTTTCGAGTATATTGGATGCAACTGCTTATGCCCAGATTGTTCCACAGATCAGGAAAAGCCCAATGCTCATAGAGTTTGGCTCTACCAGTTGTGCTTCGTGTGTTGAGATGGGAAAATTGCTATACCGTGTTAAACAAGAGTATCCGCAAAGTGCTATTTACTTTGTAGAGGTTCATAGCGATCAACAAGCAACGCGTGATTATAGGATACAGATGATTCCCACACAAATCTATCTTGATGCTAAGGGTGGTGAATCTTATAGACACATTGGGATCGTAAGTTATGAGCAGTTAATCGCAAATCTCAAAGCAGAGAAAATTATTTTTTAAAAGGGTTTGTTATGTTTAGTCTCTGGGAAAAAATGGTTGATTATTTGGTGTATGGGCTTTTTGGGCTCGATTCTACGACTCAAAAAGCAGAGGCGTTGCATTTTTTTATCTTCGATACGATTAAGATTTACATTCTTTTAGTGCTGATTATCTTTGCGGTAACTTTTTTACGAACCTACTTTAACACCGAAAAAGTCAGAGTCTATCTGCAAGGTAAAAGTGAATTTACAGGCAATATCTTAGCGGCTCTTTTTGGCATTATCACGCCGTTTTGCAGTTGCTCTGCCATTCCTCTGTTTTTAGGGTTTATGCAAGCACGCATTCCGCTTGGTATTACCTTTAGTTTTCTGATCTCAAGTCCTATGAACAACGAGATAGCCATAGCGCTTTTGTTTGGGCTTTTTGGGTGGAAAATCACAGCACTTTACATCGGTTTTGGACTTTTGGTTGCCATTCTTGGCGGTTTCATCGTTGGTAAGCTGGGTATGGAAAAATATGTCCTCATACCTGTCGTACCGATGAGTGGTGATTTGGAAGAGGTCGAAATTAAGCTTACGATGAAAAAAAGAGTGAAAGAGTCTTGGGCTTATACATTGGATATTTTGCAAAAAATCTATCTTTATGTCCTCATGGGCGTTGGCATAGGGGCATTTATTCATGGTTATGTTCCAACAGAATTCATCGTCAAATACGCAGGAAGCGATGCGTGGTACAGCGTTCCTTTGGCAGTATTTTTGGGCGTTCCTATGTATGCAAGTGCCGCAGGTGTAATGCCTTTGATAGAAGTTTTGACCTCAAAAGGAATGTTGCTTGGTACGGCTCTGAGCTTTATGATGGCAATCACAGCCCTTAGTTTACCCGAAGCGATGATCTTAAAGCGCATTTTACATGTAAAGCTCATTGCGACTTTTTTTGGTATCGTCGCTCTTGGTATTATGGGTGTTGGGTATCTGTTTAACGCTATTTTATAGGAGTATTGGATGAAAAAAGTGATTTTTATGGTCTTGGCACTGGTAGGCTTAGTGAATGCGGCGGAGCTTAAAAAAGTTGGCATTGAAGAGTATTTGAGTTCGTTTGATTATAAAGAGCGTGAAAATATGAAGATCAAAACGCCTGATATGCTGGCTCTCGTTGAAGAAGGCAAGGCTATTTTAGTCGATGTACGTTTTCGTGAAGAGTTTGAAGTGTGGCATATAAATTTTGCTAAAAATATTCCTTTAAACGAACTGCCAAAACGTCTGGGGGAATTACCTAAAGACAAACTGATTATCACGGCATGTCCGCATTATGACCGCTCTAGCATGGCAAGGCTTTTTTTAACGCTGAATGGTTATAACGCAAAATATCTTAATGACGGATTGCTTAAAACAGCTGAATTTTTACGTGGTGACAATGCCAAAGAATTTTTGGATGAATACAACGCGCATAAGGAGAAAAAATGAAAATTGAAGTCTTGGGAACAGGGTGTGCAAAGTGTCAAGCGTTAAGCTTACATGTAAAAGAAGCCGTAGCGAAAAAAGGAATTTTTGCTCAAGTTGAAAAGGTTGAAGACATTATGAAAATTATGCAATACGGTGTCACTTCAACACCCGCTTTGGTTGTGGACGGTGTCGTAAAAAGCAGTGGGAAGCTCTTAAGTGTGGATGAAATAGTCACCTTACTTTCATAGGCTGAATAATTTTGTGTTATAATCGTGCATAGAAGGAGATAGCTATGCGATTAAAAACCAAAGTTGTTGTGATTATAGCGGGGTTGCTTTTAAGTGTGTCAATTACAGGCTCTATCATCAATTACCTCAAAAGCGTTCATGACACCCAAAATCAACTCCAAAACACCTCTTTGCCTCTCTCGGTTGATAATATATACACTGAGATTCAGCAGCGTATGATCGAACCACTTCTTGTGTCATCCTTGATGTCTAATGACACTTTTTTACGTGACTGGCTGATGGAAGGAGAGACAGATATTAATGGAATTTCACGTTACCTCACCGAAATCCAGCAGAAATATGACATTTTTACCACTTTTTTGGTTTCCGATAAAACAAAAAGTTACTACCATCCCAGAGGGATTATTGATATTATCAATGAACAAAACAGTGCTGATGCGTGGTATTTTAAATTTAAAGCACAAAATGAACCTTATGAAATCAACCTTGACCACAATGTCAACTTGGGTGATTTTTTAATCATGTTTATTAATTACAAAGTGATGAATTATAAAAATGAGTTGATCGGTGTAACAGGTGTTGGCGTAAGGTTGCTTAACATTGAAGAGATGCTCACATCGTTTAAAACCAAGTACAAGTACGATGTCTATTTTGTCGATCAAAATGGAGAGATAACGCTTTTTTCCAAAGGACTCAACAAACGTGGCAACATCGCTCATAGCGAAGGGTTAAGAGAGATTAATGAGGTTATTAAAAGTGGCATACAAACCCAATTTGAGTACAAAGATAAAGATGGTGAGTACCTGCTCAATACTAAATATATTGAAAAATTAAAGCTTCATCTTTTTGTTGAGATCAATAAAAAAGAGTATATGAACGAACTCAAAAAGACTTTTTATGCAAACCTTGCTATCTCACTTTTAGTGACATTGTTGGTGACACTTATTATTATTTATACGATCAATCTGTATCAAAAACAGCTTGTACAACTTGCCAGTGAAGATGCACTAACAGGGCTTGCTAACCGCAGGAAATTCAATGAGTATTTTGAAAAACTCTATAAACTTTATAAAAAAAGTGTCAATAGCATCACACTTTTGTTGATTGATATTGATGATTTTAAAGGGGTAAATGACACGCATGGACATCTTATCGGCGATGAGGCGTTGGTGCGAGTTGCACAGATTTTAAGAATGGAACTCAGAGCTTCTGATATGATAGCACGTTGGGGCGGTGAAGAGTTTTCTTTGTTACTGGTTGATGTAACGTCTCAAAATGCTTTAGAGATTGCGCAAAAGATTTGCTGTGCGATTAAAGAAGATCCAATAATGAATGAACTTTTGCAAAGACAACTTACCGTGAGTATAGGTCTTGGAGAACTTAGTAGCTTAGAGAGTCAAGATGGATTGGTGCATAAAGTTGATAATGCACTGTATGAAGCTAAAAAAGCGGGCAAAGACCAAGTGGTTGTTGCTTAAGGAGAGAATATGCGTGAAACAGTAGAGCAAAAAGCGTTGGAGTATTTTTCCAGCGGTTATGTGTGCAGTGAAGCGGTTTTAAAAACAATTGCCGAGAAACATGGTATCGATTCGCCACTTATTCCTGCTATTGCCACGGGATTTGGAAGTGGACTGGCGCGCAGTGAAAATGGTCTTTGTGGCGCATTTAGCGGAGGAGTGATGGCACTTTCTCTCCTTCAAGGACGCTCAAATGTAGGTGAGCCAAAAGACCCACTCTATCACAATGTGCAAGCATTCAAGGAAAACTTTGAAAAAGCATTTGGCTCTTGTGAATGTGCTAAACTTTTAGGATTTTCACTCAGCTCCCCCGATGCGGGTGAAAAGTTTAAAGAGGGCAATTGTAAAACGTGTAAGTGTGATTTGTATGTCGTTTACGCGGTTAAAGAGGTAGAAGTACTACTCGGAAACAGGTAGTATCACTTTCACTTCCAGCCCATACGGTTTGCGGTTTTTTACCCTAATGGTTCCATCGTGTACTTCAACGATTTGCTGAACAATGGAAAGCCCCAAACCAAATCCTTTGATATGTTTAGAGCGTGAGTCATCTGCTCGGTAAAAGCGATCAAAAACAAGTTTGAGCTTTTCTTCTTCAATGCCATTACCTTCGTCTTCTATACAAAAAATAGCTTTATCATTTTTATGCGTCAATGAGATAATAAGTGTTGAGTGATACGGGCTATATTTGATCGCGTTTTCAATAAGATTGGAAAAGACCGTTTTGAGCAAAATCTCATCACCGATAATGGCGACATTCTCCAACTCTAGAATTTCAAAACTAATATTTTTTTGGGCGCCCACAACCATAAGGTCTTCAATGGCTTTGAGTACCACGTCATCAAGATTTTGTTTGGTAAATTTGTTTTTCAACGATGCTTTTTCAATATAAGTCAGCATCAGCAAGTTCTTAACAATGCTTTGTAGTGTATCGACCTCTTCAAGATTGGAATATAAAATCTTTTGATACTCTTCACAACTTCTTGGTTCTTTTAAGGCAACTTCGATTTCGCCTTTCATTGCGGTCAAGGGTGTTTTGAGCTCATGTGAAACATCTGAAGAGAAGCGTTTAACTTGCCTAAGAGATTTCATCATTTTAAGATGGGTTTCATCGCTAAAAATTTGCAATGCCTTAATCGAACAAATTGTAATCACAAAAGCGCAAAGTGCTCGAAAAAGTTGCATAGGAACACCAAATGTTTCAAAAAACCAGATGGTATTGATGACATTGCCGGGAAAATATGTTGTAGGAGAGACCGCAATTCCCGCTAAAAGCGCATAGCAAATAAACGCAATACCAGGAATTTTGAAGTAAATTTTGAGGCGTTCGACATACTCTATTTTTTTGAGTGATTCTCCATAATAATAAAGCCCAATGCCTAAAAAGAGTGAGCCAAAAAATCCATAAGTATAACGAACTGCAGCAATGGCATCATTTAGGGAAGGGTGAATGAGAATCAAGGTTAAAAGACTGGAAATACTGATGATATAAATGACAGGTGCGGCATAGAGAGTGTGGAGAAAATGAAGCTTGGAACTCTCTTCTTTGAAACTCTCTCTGACAATAAATCGAGAAAACTCAAATAAAAACAGATAAGACAGAAGCAGTAGAATAAACTTGAGAGGGTTGAGAAATGATTTATAATCAGGATGAATATAGATGTACAGAAAAACCCACTCGACAAATGCGTGAAGAATGGCAAAGATACCTAAAAGCCAAATTTTTCGTGCAAAAAAGATCTCACTCTCTTTGGTTCTAACAAATAAAACTAAAACGCCTAAGATGAAAAAAGAGAGTCCATAAATAAAGAAGATAATATCCATTTCAGCACGACTCTATTTTATAACCCGAGCCACGAATGGTTTTAATCAGCGGCTTTTCACCTTCAAGGTCTATTTTATGGCGTAAATGATGAATAAAAACATTGATGATATTGCTCGATGTCGTCTCGTTAATTCCCCAAATTTTTTCTTGTAATTGTGTATGGGTAATAATATTGTTTTGATTAAGCAGCAAATAAACCAAAATATCAAACTCTTTGGATGTGAGAACAATAAGCTTTTTTGAACGCGTCACAACTCTTTTGGAGACATTGACTTCAAGCGTATCCAGATGTAAAACTTCATTAAAATTATAAGATGAACGGCGTAAAAGTGAGCGTATCCGGGCAACCAGTTCGGCAAAAACAAACGGCTTTACCAAGTAGTCATCTGCCCCACATCCAAGCCCAATGATGCGGTCTTCGACACTAATTTTAGCGGTAAGCATTAAGATGGGTGTGAGCTTTTTTTGATCGCGAAGTTTCTCACAAATCTTCACACCATCGAGTTTGGGCAACATCCAGTCGATGATCAGAAGATCATATTGATAAAGTTCAGCAAGATAAAGTCCATCTTCTCCGTCACTCGCGGTATCAACGATAAAACCTTCTTCTTGGAGCCCTTTTTGAACAAATGAGATAATTTTTGGATCATCTTCAATGATTAATAGTTTCATTCTTTCATCGTAGCTAAAGAAATATTAAAAAAAATTAATAAAGCGTTAATGTTGACGAAATATAAAGAGGTGATACTTCTTTTCACATTTAACAAAAAGGAGTTTTCATGAAGGACTTTACACAAAAAATTTCAACTGCGGGATTATCAGTTGTTATGGTAGGTTCAATGTTGTTAGCATCAAGTGCATTAGCAGCAGATTATAAATTAGAGAGTGTTAAAGGTACCCCTACAACGCTGGATGCAGGTGATGCTGCTTGGGCAAAAGCAAAAGAGGTTATCGTTCCATTGACCGAAACACCTTATCAGCCAGAAGGTTATAAAGGCATGACGAAATCAACAGCGGTGATTAAATCGCTTTATGACGATAAAAATATCTATATTAAACTTCAGTATGATGACCCAACCGAGAGCACGGCGCGCTTCCCATGGGTAAAACAAGCAGATGGTTCATGGAAGAGAATGAGTATAAAAGATCAAACGAAACATGAAAATGTTTACTATGAAGATAAGATGGCTATGTTTTGGAATATTAATACGAAAGGATTTGAGAAAAAAGGTTGTGCCATTGCTTGCCATCTTACTAAGGATGGTAAAAATAATGGCTTCCCTGATGATTCAGCGGGTAGAAAATATACGAACAACCCAGGTGAGTTTATCGATATGTGGCATTGGAAAGGCGTGAGAACAGGTTTACCATTCGATTTGATGCACGATCAGTATGTTGATAGTACCAATGATCCAAAACTTGCAGAAGAGTGGGGTAGAAAAGGTGATGAGTCGCTAGGTGGTGGTTATAAAGATAATTTCAATGCTGATAAAACAGGTCCTGCATTTATGAATAAAGATGCTAAAGATAATGCGATAGGTTCCATTAAAGAAGAAAATAAAATTCCTTTTGTAGATACATTCAAAGCAGGCGATTCAATTCCTGGAATTATTGTCAGTAAAATGAGCGGCTCTTCTGCTGATATTGTCACAAAGGCAGTTTGGAAAGATGGTAAATGGACAATGGTTATTAAGAGAGCACTTGTTACAACTCATCCAAAATCAGCAGAGCAAGACGTACAGTTTAATGATCTCAAGAAAAAATACTATTTTGGTGTTGCAGCGTTTGATAACTCTCAAATCAACCATGTGTACCATGATGGAAGTATAGAATTAACATTCAAATAAAAGGATTCAGTGTGTCGATTCAACAACTCAACACACCAGCAAAAACAGCGATATCGCTGTTTTTGCTCTTTGTGATAACCGCAACCATTTCATCAGTGATTTTGTTAGGGCTTGAACTCTCTGGTCAAAAAGATGGGCTCAATATACCGACGATCACCCAGATACAAAACAAGTACACTACGCCCTTCATCGTCTCTGCAATGAAAGGAAGCATGAATAAAGAAGTTACGGATGATGAAGATATAGATACGGTTCATAACTGGATTAACGATGGTGCTAAAAAAGAAGGTAAGCTCTATGAAGATGCTTGGAAAATCATACAAAAAGATTGTGCAAATTGCCACAGCAAAACTTCAAAAATGACCAAAGCGATTCCTTCAATGCCTTTTGATACGTATGAGCAAGTATTAACACATACCGAGTCGGGTTATTCATGGTTAAAAATGTCCAAACAAGCACATATTCACATGTTTGGTATTTCAACTTTCTTAGTGCTCATCTCCTTGCTTTTTGCTTATACAACCTATAAAGATAGCATCAAAAATGTTCTGATTATAGGCTCTTTTGGCGGTGCATTTTTAGATATTTTTTCGTGGTGGTTTTCAAAATTTATTCCCGAACTCGTCTATCTTATTTTTGCGATGGGCGGCGTTATGGTCTCTTCGATACTGCTTATGAGTGTATTGGTATTAGCCAATATTTGGAAAAGAGAGGGGTAAAACCCTCTTTTTCATAGAGCTCTTGCAGAACTTTTAACACGCTTTTCTCCAACAAACTTCTCCTTACGCATTGACAATGAATATTTATTTGTGGTATATTTTCACATATAAATGATTGTTTATATAAATAAACTTTTATATTAAAGGTTGATTATTTGAGTCAAGGCAATAGTTTACAAGGATATTTACAAATCCTAAGCGACATCAATCGATTAAAAATTATTCAGTTTATTGCTTATGATGAAAAAACGGTTTCTGAAATTGTTAATCAAACGAAATTATCGCAACCATTGGTGTCACATCATCTAAAAGTATTGAAAAACTACACTATTTTAGACACTAAAAGAAATGGTCCTTTTATTCTCTATAAACTGCACAACACCGATCTTTTAGATATTTTGGGTTTATTGTGTGAGTTAATTTCTAAGGACAATGAACTTGAAGACCCCATGTTTATACCTTCGCAAAAAAGAAAGGATAAAAAAGATGTTTAAAAATTTTACGCAATTTAACCCTGCTGGGAGGAGTTATAAAAAGATGTTAAGTGATGAAAAAAAGCGACAGATTGAAGAGCTGTTAGAGACTCTTTTTTTAGAGATGAATAACGATGAAAAAGAAGAAGCAGTGATGCTTATGATGCCAAAGTTGATGCATTATGGAATGCCTACGATGAAAAATATGTGCCAATCTATGGCAGCAAGTATGTGCGGTATGGACTCAAAAGAGATGCCAAGTGAAAAGCAAACAATGGATTTTGGAAGTCCTGAGATCAAAGGGCTTTTTGAAGATTGGCTTACTCAAGTGCAAGAAGAGATAAAAAGTTACCTACAATCCAATAACTCGGCAGGTGCTAAAGAGGTTGCGGAGTATTTAAAAATATCACAAGAGAGCGCAGATTATTTTATAAGCCTTATTGCAAAAGTTTAAAAGTATAGTATGTTCAATAAAAGGTTTTAACGCTCAGTAGAGAATTAAGATAATAAATTTTGTGCGCGAGTTATATACCAAATAGGGAATCAAAAATATTATCATATCAATATATCAACATATATTGTTAAAAAAGGAGGACTTTTATGGGAAATTGTAGTTGTGGATCAGCTAAAAAGAGTGAAGAAAGCACAAAGATAAAGCGAGTTTACGCTTGTTCTGGATGCGCTGATGTCGGCGAAGTTGCCGATAGCGTTAGCAGGCAATTACGTCATGATGGTTTTGCAAATGCAACGGCAAGTTGTTTGGTGGGAATAGGTGCTGGCATTGAAAGCTTTATCAAAGTTGCCAAAGAAACAGATGAAGTCATTACGATTGATGGATGTCCTATTGGGTGTGCTAAGTTAATGATGGAAAAAATAGGAATAAGCCCCACGAGTTATGTGTTGACGACTATGGGCTTGCAAAAAGGAAATGCAAAACCCACGAAGGAACTTGTGGAAGAAATTGCAACTAAAATTAAATCTTTATAGGGAGAAGTTTATGTACGAAGAGATAAAAATTGAAAAAATGGATGGCTATTGTAGTTCATGTGAAGATTATGCCAAAAAGCATACGACTCATCCAGCCAAAATAGCGATTATGTCGTGTGAAGGAGCTTGTTCGAAAGGAGAAGTATCTAGAAGAGCCGCCAATCTTATTGCGCATAAGCTTTCACCTGAAAATACCGTTAGAATTTGTTTGGGCGGTGCTTTTACCAAAGATGGAGGGCAGAGAAATTTAGTCAGACAGACGCATAAAGCTATCGCGATTGAAGGATGTTTTATTGATTGTGCTTCACGAATGATGAAAGGGGTGATCCCTGAACTTGATGCGCTTGTTGTGCAAGCCGATAAGATTTATAAAAAGAATTTGCCTTTTGAAATGAACGAAGTTTCTGATGAAGTGTTTAATGAGTACGCAAGAATCGTAGCGGAAGAGATTGTCGAGAAGTATATTCATGGCGATGCGAAACCTGAGGTATCACAAAACACTACGTGTGAACCTGTGAGCGATAGAGGCTGTTGTTCTTGCTCATAATGTGTTTTACATGTAAAGATGAAGAGCCCCAAAATGGAGCTCTTTATACGACTTACGCTTCGATCCAGCCGCCACCTAGAACTAAATCATCCGCATAGACTACAAGTGCTTGACCGCTTGCCAGTCCATAAACACCCTCTTCGAGTTCTGCGATGATTTTACCCTCTTCAATTTTTACATGCGCCTTAGCTTGTGGGCTTCTATAGCGCACTTTCACGCCATACATTCCCTCTTTAAAATCTTCTGGCAAGGAGAAGTTTTGTGCCACAACACGTTTTTGCAAAAGTTCCTCTTTGGTACCTGCGACAACGGTATTGGTTTTAGCATCGATGCCCACGACAAAATGCGGGTCATGCGCGCCGTTGATGGTAAGCCCTTTGCGTTTGCCGATGGTGTAGTGCATGTAGCCTTTGTGCTCACCGATGACCTTCCCACTGGTGTCTTTCACCACCCCTTTTTGATCGACATTGATATGTTTTTTTAACACCTCGATGTATGTGTCGGTAACAAAACAGATCTCTTGTGATTCTTTGTAGGTTTCAAGTGTGCCAAGCCAAGGCAATTTTTCCAAAGCAATGGGTTTAATGTCCTCTTTTTTCATGCCACCGAGTGGGAAAAGAATCTTTTCAATCACCTCTTTTTTGAGCCCAAAAAGGAAGTAGCTTTGATCTTTACTCATATCATAAGCTTCTTGAATGTGACCCTCTTTTATGCGCGCATAGTGTCCAGTCGCGATTTTTTCGCAGCCCATCTCCATCGCTTTTTCAAAGGCAAAGCCAAATTTCATGCGTGGATTACAAAAGGCACATGGATTGGGCGTTAAGCCTTGCTCGTATGATCTGACAAAATAGTCATACACATGCTCTTTAAAAAGGGCTTTGGCATCAATAACGTGCGTTTCGATGTTCAAATATTTGCTTACTTTTTCAATATTAGCGATGTTAACCGCGTGTTTTTTCTCATCCTCGTGAAGTTTGAGATAGATACCAATAACCTCATGACCTTGCTCTTTCAGCAAGTAAGCGGAGTAACTAGAGTCAATGCCTCCGCTCATTAGTAGTGCAACTTTCATAGTAATTCTCTTTTATTTACAATTTCGACGTCTAAAGAGTAAAAGTCTTTACGTTTCGTGTTAGCCCAAAAATAGGGCACCGTTTTATCCTAAGGCTTGGTCAATATCTGCGATCAAGTCTTCCACATCTTCAATACCCACAGAGAGGCGAATCATACCCTCCGTGAGTCCAAAAGCGGCTTTTTGTGCTTCGGAGTATTCCGCGTAAATCGTATGGTACGTTGCAATGGCTAGAGATTTGTTATCTTGGACATTTGTGCCTCGTTTGATGATATTGAGGCGATTTAAAAATGCGTATGTCGCTTCTTTATCTTTAAAGCTAAAACTCACAATGCCACCACCGCCACTAAATTGTTTTGAAGCGTTAACGTATGCTGATGAGCCCTCTAAAAAAGGGTATTCCACGCTGATGATTTCAGTTTTTGTTTGCAGGTGTTTGGCTACTGTAAGTGCGTTAGAACAGCTTCGTTTGACGCGCAAATCCATGGTCTCAAGTCCTAAAGATAGCAGGTAAGCACTTTGAGGTGAAAGTGAAGCCCCTAGATTTCTAAAGGTCTCTTTGCGAAGGCGTGCGATAAACGCATTGGGTCCAAATTTCTTATAGTAAGGCTCTAAATTGGCGTGATTTTTCCAGTTAAAGGTACCATTATCGACGATCAAACCACCAAGGACATGTCCGCCGCCTGAAATGTATTTGGTCGCAGAGATAATCTCAATATCCACACCATGTTTTTTTGCATTAAAGATGTTCCAAGGCGTTGCCGTTGTATCGACGATAAGAGGCACATTTTGCTCTTTTAAAACACTTTTAATCGCCTCAAAATCAGGCACAATGAGCTGAGGATTACTGACACTTTCACAAAAAAGAAAGCGTGTTTTAGCATCAATATTGGCTTTAATTGCCTCCAAATCGCTCAAATCTACATAACGCACTTCAATGCCAAAATCACTGAAAAGTGTTTGGAAAAGGGAGAGCGTATTGCCAAAAAGGTACTGCGTGGTAATGATGTTATCGCCACTTTTTAAAAGTGCAAACAGCGCATTTGAGATGGCAGCCATACCCGTAGCGGTTGCGATGACACCAAAAGCGCCACTGATCGCTTTGATTTTGAGTTCAAACTCTTCAATAGAAGGATTTGAGGAGCGTGTATATACATGCCCCATCTTTTGACCTTTGAAAACGGCTTCGAGGTCTTCTGCTTTTTCAAACTCAAAGGCTGAACTTTGGTAGATAGGGAAGCGCATTGCGCCATGTTGATCTTTGTGTGCTGGTTTGGCATGCAATGCTTTGGTGGTAAATCCCATAAAAATATCCTTATTTTGAATGTAAATCAGCTATCGAAAAAACCCTTTCTCGGCACGGTTGAGGCACGATGGGAGCCCCGAAACGCTCCGCTTATTCGTCCCATCGGCTCAAAGTGTCTCGTGCGGAATTTTTTCTACGCGATTTACGTTTACATGTAAATAATTTTGCCGCTATTCTCGGCTGGTAAAATGTTCTCTTTTGCGACACACTCACCGATGATTAAGACCGCTGGTGTGGCACATAATGTCGCCATTTTATCCAATTTTCCCACAGTTCCCACTATGGTTACTTGATCGGGCAGGTCAATCTTCGATACAAATGCGGCAGGAAGATTGGGGTTGATGTTCTGTTTGGCTATGGCATCTTGGATTTTTTTTGCAAAACTGTGCGCCATTAAAACAATGACCGTATGCAAAGGCTGTTTTAAAATGCTCACCCAATCATCGTTAAAAAGCGTCTCTCTTAGGTGCGCCGAGACGATGGTCACCCCTTTGGAAATGTCACGAATCGTTGGCACAATGCCTGAAACAGTACAAGAGCGAAGGGCTGAGGTAATGCCATTGATCACCTCAAAGGAGATGCCATGTTGCGCCAAAACTTGTTTCTCTTCGCCGAGCCTTCCAAACAGAAGCGGGTCGCCTCCTTTGAGACGTCCGACAACAAGCCCTTGTTTGGCGTAGTCCACTAAAAGAGTGTTGATTTCATCTTGACTTTTGGAGTGAAACCCCTTCTTTTTGCTGACATCTACCACTTTACATGTAAGGGGAATGAGAGAGCGAATCTCCTCAGAGACCAGAGCATCCACCAACGCAACATCGAGTAGTTCAAACGCATTCAACGCATCTAACGTGAGGTTACCCACATACCCAGTTCCACAGCCGATCAAAAAGACTTTTCCCACACCTGCTTTGGCAATGTCTCGAAGTTTTTCGAGGTCACGGTCTGGTTTTTTGCGCTCGTTTTTCAGTCTGTCAATGAGTGACGTGAGGTCATGCGGTAAAATCTTTTCGATCTTATCGCGAATGACTTGCGCTAAAGTAGGCGAACTTCCACCACTGCTGACCGCGACTTGAATGTCTCCACGACGGGTAAGCGCGCTAAAGTAAAAATCGCAGAGTTCAGGAACATCCACGACATTGAGCCAAAAATGATGAATCGGTTTCAGGGCGACCAAACGCTTGGTCACCTGCTCATTGCCTGTCGCGTCAATAATCACCTCAAAGCCCTCTGCATCAGCATCCTCAAACGCTTTACATGTAAAGATTTTGGATTCAAAATAGGCATCTAGCCTTGATGCTGCGACGATTTCGTACGCAAAATCAAGACTGTCCAGTACGCGCGCTTTTTGTGCGGCGACTTTGCCCGCCCCAATCAAAAGCGTGCGTTTAGGCGTGAGTGCGATGCCTAAGGTACTCATTTTTTAACGATCCTTACGCGCCAGCCATTACCCTCTTTCGTGGTTGCTTCGACGGTGTGACCTTCACTTGCCACCGATTTTGGCACGTTATCAATCGGTGCTCCATCATCAAGTAAAATCTCCAAGACTTCACCGCTTTTAATTCTTGAGAGTTCCATCTTCGTTTTCACAAAGTTCATCGGACACGCAACACCGCTAAGGTCTTTAAAATGGGCTGACTTTTCTTCTTTAGGCGCATTCGCAGCCGCAGCCAACTCTTTTTCTTTCGCAAATTTAAGGGTATTATCCATTGTCTTGTAAAGCTTGATAACTTCTTCTGCCAGCTCGATAGATTTCTCATCGGCATCACCCTCTAACATCGTTCCAAAATAGGCGTTGAGCAGTGTCGTGTCGATAAAAAGTGTTTTAAAGGCTTTTAGTACGCCTGCTTTATCCCTAGCATCTTCTCCACGAGTCACAAGAAGCATACGAGCAGACAAGAGACGAATCAGCTCATAGTCTTTTTCCTCTTTCTCTAAAGCCTCTTTAAGAGCCTTTTTATCGGCTTCGATAAGGTCGTACATACCTGCACTACATTCGCCTGTTCCTCTTCCTTTGAGTGAGAAGAGTTCTACCGCATCATAGTCAAAGTAAGGGTTTTTATCCTCTTTGAACGAAGGGATATCAACGTATTTTTTAGAAATATCTTCAATTATTTTGAGTCCGCCATCATCGATCCAGTCTGCAAAGCTCTCGTATTTTTTAACGAGTGGAAGCCATGTGTTGAGAACTTCTTCCACAAATGCTGGAAGATGGAAAGCTGCAACATCGCCACATTTTTGAGCAAACACAGTACCTTCGCCACTGGTGCGATTCCCTGCTACGACATTGTACGCTGGGTAGGAGTACCCCTCATTACGTTGTACTTTTCCAAAAAATCCAAGATCGCCAATGAGGTGTTTTCCACAACTGTTTGGACAACCGGAGAGGTGAATTTTAAAGCCTTGTAATTGGTCATAATCGTATTGATCGAAAAGTTTAACAAGACGTTTTTGAATCGCTTCTACCGCACCACGAGGACGAGCAATACCCAGCTGACACGTTGCCGCACCCGTACACGCGACCATATCGCCAAAGAAGGTTGGTTTAGAAACATCTTTGGAGAAGTTTTGAAGGACATCATGCAATGTAATCATCTGTGAAGCCGTGAGGTTACGGATGTAAAGGTTTTGGTCGCCTGTAAAACGAAGCACATCATCACCAAATGGAAGCAGTGCATTGGCAAGGGCACGCGCATTTTCAAAATGAACATCACCTAGATACACAGGCACTTTACAACCATAAAGTCCCTCTTGTTTTTGCGCATAAACGTAACGATTCCACCATTTTTTATACGCTTCTGGCACTACAAATGGCTCATCTTTGGTGTTGCCAATGGTTCGCTCAATCTCTACAATCGGCAACTCCCAGTCGCCTTTGGCTTTGAGGGCTTCAATCTCAACGTTGACGAGTCTTCTAAACTCATCCATTCCTAGTTCTTCAAGCAAGAAGCGAAGACGTGCGGCATGTTTGTTTTTGCGGTTACCATTTTGGTCAAACACTTGTTTAATCGCTTGAGAGTATAAAAAGACTTCCGTGTCTGGTACAAAATCAAGGAATTTAGTTCCTACACGAGATTTTGCACCCATACCACCTGCGACAAAGAGCTTAAAGCCTTTGACACCGTCTTGAATTTTCGCGATAAACCCTACATCATGGATGGTCGCATAACCGCGGTCTGCTTCTGAACCACTAAAGGTAATTTTGAATTTACGAGGCAGTGCAAATGAGTCCTTTTGCTCAAGCATTTTTGTTGTAATCGCAAGTGCATAAGGTGAAACATCAAATATTTCATCTTTGGCTGTACCCGCAAGTGGGTCAGCAGTAACGTTACGAACGGTATTGCCACCGCCACCACGACCACTGAGTCCGATACTGTGCAGCACTTCGATAATGTTGATAATATCTTCGATTTTGACATAGTGAAGTTGCGCACCACCACGGGTGGTAATGTGAATCGCTTCATGCGCGTACTTTTCAGCTAAGTCAGATAACGTTAAAAGTTGTTTTGGCGTTAGGATGCCGCCTGCTAGTTTGATGCGCACCATAAAGGTATTGGCTTCGCGCTGTTCATACACACCAAAAGGGACACGCATTGTTTTAAAGGTAAGCTCATCAAGCGTTCCAGCCAAAAACTCGGCATGGTTTTTTTTGAAAACTTCCAAGTCATCGTAGACGAGTTGGGGGATAATATAGTGACTCATAATCGTAACTCCTTATCGTTACATGTAAACGTTTTAATGAAGAAGGCAGCTTCGAAATAAATCCTCTTGCAACACGGTTGAGACACGATAGGAGCCCCGAAACGCTCCGCTTATTCGTCCCATCGGCTCAAAGTGTTTTATTCGGATTTTTTCTACGCGCCTTCTTCGTTACTCTAAAATTATTTGGATCTCTTCTTTTTCAACCGTTTTATTTTTAATAATAAAGGACTTCATATCAGGCGTTTCACCTGCTAATGAAACAATAATATAGCTTACATTTGGATCAAATGCCAAGCGAATATCTTCCTCGCTTGGACGTGCTGGTGTCTCTGGGTGAGAGTGGTAGACAGAAATGAGTCTAAGACCCTCTTTTTGCGTCTTTTTAAACGCGTCAAACTGCTCTTGCGGATCAAAACTGAAGTGCTCGTTGCTCGCATCGGTGTTCTTCATAGGAATGGCGTATTTTACTTCGCCATTCAGTCCCGCAAGATAACCACATGCTTCAATGGGTGTATCTTTTAAGGCGTGTGCGACGATCTCATCGTACACACTTTGTGGGATTTTAATCATAGCTTTGCCTCACACACAACCGCTTCATAATCTCGTATCTCTTTGATGCCTTCCCCTCCGCATACACGGCATTTAGGATTTTTCTTGAAATTCACATTTCTAAAGTTCATGCTTTTCGCATCAAAGGTTAAGAGTCTGTTGTAGAGTGGCTCACCTACACCGACGATGTATTTGAGCGCTTCTGCTGCTTGAATGGTTCCTAACATTCCCGCAACCGCTCCTAAAATGCCCGCACTTGAACATGTTGGAATGGCATTCGCAGGTGGTGGGCTGTCAAACACACACGCGTAACACGCACTCTCATGAGGTTTAATCGTCATCGTTTGTCCGCCAAAGCGTAAAATGCCACCGTGAGAGTAGGGGACATTGGCTAAAACACACGCATCATTGATTAAAAATTTGGATGAAAAGTTATCTGTTCCATCAATGACGAAATCATAGCCTTTGACGATGTCCAAGATATTGGACGCGTCCAAAAACTTTTGGTACACCGTTACTTTGACATTGGGATTGATCGCTTCCATCTTCGCTTTCGCCGAGAGCACTTTGGATACACCGATGTCTGCTGTGGCATGAATCACTTGGCGTTGAAGGTTTGAAAGATCAACGACGTCACCATCCACGATGCCGATTTCCCCAACGCCTGCGGCGGCTAGGTAAAGTGCCACAGGAGAGCCAAGCCCACCCGCACCGATGACTAAAACTTTTGAATTGGCAATTTTCTCTTGCCCCTCAATACCGACATCTTGGAGGATAATATGGCGTGAATAACGCTCTAATTCCTCATCGCTAAAATCTCTCACGCGCCACCTCCCATAAAATATAAAAAGTTAATCTCATCGCCCTCTTTAAGTGCAATCGTTGGGTACTCGTCTTGTCTTCTAAACTCATCATTGAGCTGAACGGATACCATCTCTGGCATTTCGACGTTTTCAATGATCAATAATTCAGTTAGAACGATCCCGTCCTTAATCTCTTTGACATCGCCGTTAATGGTTAATTTCATTTCTTTCCTTTTATATTAAATTAAAGCACCAAAGGTGCGCGGGCTCACTGCCGAAGTGAACCCAGTGTTAACGTAGCTTTGAGAGCTTTGCCCTCAAAGCGTGTAGAGAGTTCTTCAAGAACTCGCCTTAATGGAACTGATGTGGAAAATGTTTGCGAAGCAAAGCAAAAAGCTCCTCTTCAAACTCTGCACTGGTGCTTGCTTTGTCGACTAAAACATTGTTTACGTTTATTGCTTTGGTTCGTCTTGTTGTGTATTGCTCTAAAACCTCAGTGATGATGCCACCACCTGCGATGTCAAACTCATCGACAATGACAAAGCGACCTAGTTTTTGGTTTTCAGCAAAAAGTTCCATCGCCAAAAGATCGTGTACTCTAAAGATGACGCATGCCGCTTCGTGACGACCCACGCTTGGCTCATCGGCACGATCTAGGGTATCGCCATCGATCACGCGTTTGATCTCTTCAAGGTAAATCGTGCTTTGCGCCGAACCTATTTTGATCTTGTACGGTTTATCAAGCTCTAGCGGTTTTGCGCCCAACCAAAAGAGGTTGGCTTCAAAACGGTTGCTCACTCGTGGCGCACTTTGATCAGCTCTGGCTACCACGTCACCGTTTCGCACGTAAATTTGTGTTTCAAGCGTAAAACCAATCGCCTCGCTCTCTTTGACACTCGTTTTTACTTCGGTGTTAAAGCTCTCGATGCTTGCGACTTTCGAGCGTTTCAAAGAAGGGTAAAAAACCACTTCATCGCCGACATTCAGTTCTCCACTCGTAACGGTACCCGCATAGATACGGCGGTCATCGTTGTCACGTGTAAACTTGTACACATCTTGCAATGGCATTCTAAAGTCATCATTCTCTTTTTCTTCCACGCTTTTGAAACTATCTAAAATTTCTAAAACAGTAGCCCCTTTATACCATGGCGTTGAAGCAGAATGCTCGATGAGATTCACACCTTCACGCGCACTGATCGGTATAAAGATGTCGCTTTTAATGCCCAGTGTTGCGAGGTATTCGCTGTACTCAATTTTGAGCTTATTAAAAGCGATTTCACTAAAATTGACCAAATCCATTTTGTTAACGACAATCGCGACTTGTTTGATGCCCAAAAGAGAGAGCAACATGCCGTGGCGTTTGGAATTTTCAGCCACACCCTCTTTGGCGTCAATGAGAAGCAGTGCCGCCTCAGCACGAGACGCTCCACTGATCATGTTTTTCAAAAATTCGATGTGACCGGGTGCATCGATGATGATATACTCTCGTTTTTTACTTTGGAAAAAGACGCGCGCACTGTCTATGGTAATGCCTTGTTTTTGCTCATCGGCTAGTGCGTCGAGCAAGAAGGCATACTCAAAAGGGCGTGCATTGTTTTCACACATCTTTTTCACACTCTCTAGTTTTCCTTGTGGCAATGAGTCAGTGTCGGCAAGCAGACGCCCGATGAGCGTACTTTTGCCGTGATCGACGTGCCCTGTGATGACAATATTGAGTCTTTGCATTACATGTATCCTTCTTTTCTTAGTGCTTCGAGCGTTCCGCCGCCATCTTTATCTTGAGCCCTTCCTGAGCGTTCAGCGATGTCTTTAAACTTCCCACTGGTGAGCTCTTCGATGATCTCTTTTGGCGTTGTTGCCACAGAATCCACTGGAGCCGTACATGGAAAACAGCCTAAAGAGCGGTAACGTTTTCCATTGCCTTGGTTAAAATAGAGGTTGATAATAGGAATATTCTCCCTCTCGATGTACTCCCAAATGTTAAGTTCCGTCCACTCTAAGAGAGGATGAATGCGCACATGAGTGCCTGGTGCAAAGTCCGTTTTGTACTGATTCCAAAGCTCTGGCGGTTGCGTACTGGCATCCCATTCGCTCTTTTCATCACGTGCTGAAAAGACACGCTCTTTTGACCTGCTTCCCTCTTCATCAGCACGTACACCTACGATCACACCCGTATAGGGCGCTCCGTTTAACTCATCTTCCCATATTTTTTTGTAAGGGTTCCATTTACGGCGTGCCCATGTACCATCCAGCGTGTATTTGAGTGCGTCGCTTTTAAGTTTTTTACAACAACTTAGTCTGTCCAATCCATTCACAAAGGTTTCGCCCTTAGCCAAGGCTTCTTTGTTTTGTCCCACCACGAGGTTTAAGTCCCATTGAATCGCTATTTCATCGCGGTAGCGAATCATCTCAGGAATTTTAAACGCTGTATCAATGTGTACCAATGGGTAAGGTACATGCCCAAAAAATGCTTTTCGTGTGAGCCATAAGAGTACTGTGCTGTCTTTTCCTATGCTCCAAAGCATGGCAAGGTTTGGGAAGCTTCGATAGGCTTCTCGCAAAATATAGATACTCTGAGCTTCGAGTCTGTCTAAATGATCCATCTTTAATCCTTAAGTCATTTTTAACACGCATCACAAGCAAAGCTTGCGATGACTGCGCTAACGCTGAGTTTTCTTCGGCAGAATGCCCGCGCTTCGCTTTTGCAACCTTGTTGTGGTCGCTTATTCTTTATGCAGATGCAATCCGCACTCTTTATGTTCTGGGTTTTCCCACCACCATCTGCCCGCTCGTATATCTTCGCCCTCTTTAATGGCTCTCGTACAGGGCTTACAACCAATGCTTTTAAACCCTTTAGCATATAAGGTGTTTTGAGGTATGGCATTTTCGCGCATGTAACGCTCAACATCTTCATCGCTAAAGTGAGTAAGAGGGTTGAATTTTAACAGTTCAAATTTATCATCAAACTCGACCAGTTTAGTGTCACTTCTCGTGATGGACTGCGCGATGCGAATACCGCTAATCCAGCCATCATATCCTTTCAATGCCTTAGCTAAAGGGATGATCTTGCGAACATGGCAACACTCTTTGCGTAGATGAATATCATCAAAGATGCCGTATTCTCCGACCTTTACTTCCAATGCTTTGATTTGCTCGTCGCTTGCGCTAAAGCGTTGGATTGTGATGCCAAAAAAGGCTTCAATCTCTTTTTCATACGTGATGGATTCAGAAAACAGTTTATGGGTCTCAAGCGTAAAGACATCAAAATTAATGCCTGCTTTTTGAGCAAGAAAGATGTTAATGGCATCTTCATTTTGATGGCTAAATGCCAACGTGACTTTAAGAGCTTTGGCTCCAACGAGTTCTTGAAGTGTGTTAATCGCTTCTGCGATTTTTGTTTCATAAGCGATACTCATATTTGATACTCGATTTCTTTTTGGCGACCAAAATTGATCTTGTTCCATGCTCGTTCATGAAAATAGTAGAGCAAGGTTTTAGTGATAAGCTCAAATCCTCCAATAGACACGGCAGCAAGTGGGCTTCCTGTGACGATAAAACTAATCAACATGGTGTCAACTGTGCCAAGTGTTCTCCATGAGATCGCTTTAACGATGCTTCGTTTTTTGTGCTCTACCATGTTGTCTCCTTCTAAATTTTCAGAATCATAGCATTTTACTAGGGTATTGTCAAGTAATATTATCAAAATAGTCGAGAATAAACTTTTTAATCTATCTCAATTTGTGATAAAATCCTTAATAATAAGCACTTTATTTAATAAATACAAGTGATATTGCAATGAATAAAGTTGAATAAAACAGTCAACAATAAAAACTTTGCAGATAAACTATAGTAAATTTATAAAGAATAAAAAGAATATATCAATATCTAATTGATAATAGTTATTATGTTTATTTAAAGGTTTTGTGTATTATGATTTCGACGAAAAAATAAAATAAGGATTTTCCATGAAAAAAGACTCACGTTTTCTAAAACTCATATTAGGTTTAAGTTTAGTAACAAGCACAATGATGGCAAGCGAAGTCAATGTCTATTCACATCGCCATTATGATAGTGACAAAGCACTCTTTAAAGCATTTGAAGAAAAGAGTGGCATTAAAGTTAATGTTATTACAGCAAAAGCAGAAGAACTTGTTTCAAAGCTTAAAATTGAGGGCGTTAATTCACCCGCTGATATGCTTATTACTTCGGATATTGGTAATTTATATGAAGCTAAAGAAGAGGGATTACTACAAGCCATTAACTCTAAAACCTTGACGGAAAATATACCAGCTCATCTAAGAGACAATGATAATGAATGGTTTGGACTCACAAAACGTGCGCGTATTTTCGTTTACAATCCAGAAAAAATTTCCGAAAAAGATCTTGGAAGTTATTTGGATTTGAGTGATCAAAAATTTAAAGGAAAAATTCTCACTCGTAGCTCATCGGCTGCATATAATAAATCACTTTTAGCCTCTATTATTGCTAATCATGGTGAAGTAAAAGCGTTAGAATTTGTGAAAGGTTTGGTTGCTAATTTTGCGAGAGATCCAAAAGGAAATGATAGAGATCAAATCAAAGCAGTAGCAAGTGGTGAGGGTGATTTGGCGATTGTCAATACGTATTATTTGGGGATTATGCTTAACAGTAAAGACCCTAAAGATGTTGAAATTGCCAAGAGCGTAAAGCTTTTCTTTCCAGCACAAAAAGCTGAAGGAACACATATTAACATTAGTGGTGCTGGTGTAACGAAATATGCTAAGAATAAAGAGAATGCTATTAAGCTGATTGAATTTTTAAGCAGTGTTGAGGCACAAACACTCTTTGCTGAAGCTAATTATGAGTATCCAGCCAATCCAGCCGTTAAAGCTTCTGGAACCGTAGCGACATTTGGTGTATTTAAAGAAGATACCTTACCTCTTGCAGAGGTTGGAAAATATAACAAAAAAGCAGTTGAAATTGCGACAAAGGCAAACTGGAGATAATGCAAACGTTTAAATATCTACTAGCCCCTCTTTTGGGGCTAGTAATCTCTCTTCCCATTTTTTCGCTTGTCATTTACTTTATCGCACAAGGCGATGTAAGCATGGTGAACATTAACACTTCAGAGCTAGTACTTTATTTTAAAAGCACCGCCATTGTACTTTTTGGAACGGCATTTTTAGTACTTTTTTTGGGTATTAGCACAGCATTTATGAGTGCACGCTTTATTTACTTTGGAAGTCGTTTTTTTAGTTTAGCCTTTGTATTACCTCTTGCTTTTCCAGCCTACATTTTAGGTTACAGTTATGTGGGGTTTTTCGAATTTCATGGCATTTTAGCAACGCTTTTTTCTCTTCCCAAATTTAAACTCGACATCTTAAATATCTATGGAGTCATTGCAGTCCTCTCTTTTGCAATGTTTCCGTATGTCTTCATTTTGGCGCGTGTCTCATTTGCTTCTATCTCCTCAACGGTGGTAGAACTCGTTTCACTCAAACAGCTCTCATTTTGCAAAGCCTTTTTCACGGTCTATCTGCCTTTGGCGTACCCTGCCATTTTTGCGGGATTGGTACTTGCTATGATGGAAGTTTTGAGTGATTATGGAACCGTGGCGTACTTTGGTGTCGATACTTTTAGTGTGGGCATTTTTAAAAGTTGGTTTGGCTATGGCAATCTGGGCGAAGCAATCAACCTTTCGATTATTATGCTTGTTGTAGTTTTTGTCATCATATTTGCAGAGTCACGTTTAAGAGCGAGGTATCGCTTTATTAGTTCTACACATAGCAGTAAAAAAGCATCTAAAGTTACATTACAAGGATTTCAAAATGGCATCGCTTTTGGACTCTCTTTGCTCATAAGTACCTTTACGCTTTTTATTCCAACGGGTGTTCTTTTGTACTGGTTTTATCTAGATTTCAACACATTGGATTGGAGTTCTTTAACCTATCTTTACCATACACTTAGTCTCAATATTCTCTCATCGTTCATCATCATCGCTTTAGCGTTTGGAATGGTCTATGCCTCGCGTTTTTACCCAAGCAAGCTAGGAGTGATTAGCCATAAACTCTCCATTCTTGGTTACTCTATCCCTGGAGCGATCATCGGTATAGGCATTTTGCTTTTTACCAATTTTATCGACCAAAATTTCGGTAAAGTCGTACTTGGGGGTTCATTTTTTGCGCTGATATTTGCGTATCTGACGCGTTATTTTGCTGCAAGCATTGGCTCGGTTGAAAATGGGTTTAGCAAGATCGATAAAAGTATCGATGATGCGACCATTGTTTTTGGAACAAGCGAATTTGGGCGTATGTTCAAAGTCTATTTGCCACTGATGCGACCTTATTTGTTGAGTGGTTTTTTGATTCTTTACATTGACCTTGCTAAGGAACTTCCAGCGACTTTACTTCTAAGACCGTTTAATTATGACACCATTGCCATTCGTATCTACGAGCTAGCCAGCAATGAGATACTCTATAAAAGTGCCTTTCCATCGCTCTTGTTGGTGGTTACAACCGCCATTGCGGTCTTATTACTTAATTCAAAATTTGTACGAGGTAGAAGATGAAACCTATCGTCAGCATCGAAAATTTACACAAACATTTTTGCAAAGGAAGTGTCTGTGTTGCCAATCAGATCAGTTTTTCCATCAATGAGGGTGAAATTTTTACGATTTTAGGCAGAAGTGGCAGTGGAAAAACGACCCTTTTGCGCATGCTTTCAGGTCTTGAAAATCCAGACAGTGGAACAATTTGCATTGGTGACAAGGTTGTGTATGACGCCAAAACCAATCTTCCTCCCAATCAGAGAGAGATCGCCATTGTCTTCCAAAACTACGCACTTTTACCCCATCTGAGCATCGCTCAAAACATCGCTTTTGGAAGTAAGGCGAGCCAAGAAGAGCTTTTACATGTAATGCAAAAAACCAAGATAGAAACGCTCTCTTCCAAGTACCCGCACGAGATCAGTGGTGGTCAGCAGCAGCGTGTTGCATTGGCGCGTGCTATATTGGATAAGCCTAAGATTTTACTGCTCGATGAGCCACTGAGTAACATTGACACCGAGCTTAGAGCCATTTTAAGGGCAGAGCTTAAAGAGATGATCAAACTCTTTAGCATCACAGCCCTTTTCATCACGCACGACAAAGAAGATGCGTTTTATCTTTCCGATCGCATTGCGATTATGGATGGAGGCGATATCTTACAAATCGGCACACCCAAAGAGATTTACAATCAGCCCAATTCTCTTTATTGTGCCAACTTCTTAGGAAAAATAAATGTGCTACCTAAAAGTTTGGGGTTAAGCGAAAAAGAGGTTTATTGTAGGCTTGATGCCGTGTATCTAGGCTCTGGTTTTAAGCATCAGGCATTGATTAAAGAGATTGTGTTTTATGGCAATTTTTACGAAATTATTTTGGATTTTGAAGGCGAAATTCTTATGGCGTATAGTTTTGATGACACTTTAAATGAGGGAAAAACCATAGGCTTTGAGATTGATGTAGGTAAGTTAATATCGTTTGTTTAGAAAGAGATAGTGTATCATTGCATTATGTTAAAATAGTCAAGCTTTCTATATCATTTTAAAGGATTTCTATGAATCGAAGAGAGTCTATCATAACACTTGGGTTACTAAGCGCGTCCGTTCCTCTAGCTCTTTATGCTGATGATAACAAAGCAATTATTATCGAATCTGATAGTAATGAATTGAAGTTTAAAGTAGGAAAAGATGCCTTTATACTTCGTCCTCACAGCAAAATCGAACTTTCACATGATGGTACATTTACAAAAGCACTTAAACTTATCGGTGGCGGAGTGATGGGTGTTTTTGGCGGCGGCGAAAAGACGATAGAGACCAAAACCTTTACAGCCGGCATTAGAGGTACGGGCATATACTTACAAGAGTACGCGCCAGATGCGGTGTACAGCTGTTTGTGTTATGGCGTAGGAGAGTATAAAAATCCAACAACCAATGAAGTCCTTTTTTCACTCAACTCCACTTATCACGATAAACCGGTTCAAATCGTAAAAACAAGTATGGAAAAAATTGAGTATCAAGGCTCAAAGCTTGTTAACCACAATGATGATGAATTACGTCATCTAGAGCATCTTTGTCAACGCGAAGCACCATTTGAGGCGTATTTAAAAGCAGAAAAAGTAAAAAGACATTATTAAAAATAGACGCTAAATGTAGTACCTTTACCCTCAACTGAGTCTATTTCAAGCCTGAAATTATTGGCTTTACAGATGGTGTTCACGATGTCTAAACCGATGCCAAAGCCGCCTTTGTCGCTGTTTGCGCGTTTATAGCGCTTGGTGATGTCACCTAGCTTTGAGCTTTTAATGCCGATGCCACTGTCTTTGACACTTAACTTTTCAAAGTCCAGTATAACTTCAATGCTTCCTTCAAAACGGTTGTATTTGATGGCGTTGGAAAGTAGGTTGTCGATGAGTTTGCTAAGACTCTCTTCGTTTATATGTAACGTTTTTTCTTCCAGTTTTAATGTTAAGTCTATTTGTTTACTCGCCATTAAATCCGCAAAATATTCGAGACGTTCCTCTATGAGTTTTTTCACATCGATATCAGTTTTTTCTTCGTTTTGTTTGTCATGTAGAAGCATGTAACTGAGGTTCCCGTATAAGGTTGCGATACGTTTGGCACTTAGTTCAATGCGTTTGCGCTTTTTCTCGTCCACATCTTTAAGTGTGCTAATGCTCATCAAAATCGCCGTAATCGGCGTATTAAGCTCATGCGTGGAGTCTTTGATAAAAGTATCAAGCGTTTCGATCTCCGCTTTGATAGGCTTTAGAAAGAGTTTTGCAAGCACATAACCCAAGAGTGTCGCAAACGCAAGACTCAAAAGTAGGTAAAGCACAACCTCTTGTTTGATCGCGTTTATAATGCTCGATATAGAACTCTGCTTGATTACGATGTAGTGTACGCCAAGATGGTGTTGCGCGCTATCGTCCACGTAAAAAAAGCTATCGTTTTTGAGGTAAAACTTTTGTTCAAAATCGATTTGATCGTTGAAGTTTACATGTAAAGGTTTGTGTTCTGCTCCAAAAAGAGCCACTTGATAGCCTTCATCAACGCCAAAGCACTGTTCAATGGGCTTTTGAGTGAAGCATTTCTCTAAGTCAGCATCTTCCATCATGTGCGCGGTGACGATCTTGTGCGAGATAGCAGAAGCAGTAGCACGCATTTTTAGGGCATAGTTTTCCTGCATATTTTTCATCTGTATGGTGTAAAACATGCCTGCCAAGATGAGTATAAACGTATAAATTGAGAGCAGGTAAATCAGTAAAAAACGAATGAGGGAGCGTTTTTCATAGTGGCTTAAAGACATAACCGACCCCTTTGGTATTTTCGATCAACGCTTCAAGCCCATAACTGCGAAGATTTTTGATATAAGTACGCACCGTCGCATACGTCGGCACTTCTTCAAAACGCCACACCTCTTCGATGATCTCTTCAAAACTCAGCACGCGGTTTTTGTGTTTTAAAAAATACTCCAAAAGTTGCGCCTCTTTTTTGCGGAGTTTATACGAAGTATCTGGTGTGATGATCTCGTAATTGGCAGGATCAAAAACGAGCTCATTCGCAAGTATAATGCGCTCGTTTGTATCGATGTTGTGAAGTTTTTTGGTGCGCTCAATTCTTACCAAAAGCTCTTCAAGATCAAACGGTTTTTTGAGGTAATCTTCAGCACCCAAAGCAAATCCTTTTTTCACATCATTGATCTGGTCGAGTGACGTGATGAAGATGACAGGCGTGGTAATGCGAGCGTTTTTGATCTCTTTTAAAAGCTCAAAACCATTAAGGCTTGGGACGTTGATGTCAAGAAGCAAGAGGTCAAACTTATGCTCAAAAATGGCATCAAGTGCTGTTTTACCGTCATAAAAGAGCTTTACATGTAAACCATGTTCCACTAAAAACTCTTCGATAATTTCGCTAAGAATGGGGTCATCTTCTAAGAGTAGGATTTTCATAGAGGCATTATACATAATTTTATTCCACAAATATTGCACAGATATTTTCTATACTTTAGTAATACTATTACTCATAAAAGGAAATAAATGTTACACCATAAAAAAAGTATTGCTATGCTAATCTTTGTTACTGCTTTTTCAGCCCAAGCTATTGCGATGGATGACCACTCAGCTCATAACCATGCTACACATAGCCATGCAAGCTCTACCATTGGTAATCCCGCTAATGCTTCGCAGGCAAACAAAATCATTAACGTCGACTTGCTTGATTCTATGCAATTTGAATTTCATAGTAAAATGAACATCAAAGAGGGAGATATCGTTAGATTTATCGTGACAAACCAAGGTGAAATTGACCATGAGTTTTCCATTGGTAGTGAAAAAGAACAAAAAGCACACCTAGAAGCTATGAAAAAAATGCCAAATATGGTTCACCATGATGGCAATACCATTACACTTAAACCTAAAGAAACAAAAGAGTTAACGTGGAAATTTACAAAAAGAAACACAGTTATGTTTGCATGCAACATACCAGAGCATTTTGAAGCTGGGATGCACCGCGAGATCACTATAAAGTAGTATGATGGTTTTTATTAGAGTTATTCCACAAATAGTACACACACGCTTTCTATACTGTCATTATATTTTTACAAGGAGTACGTAATGAAGAAGATTTTAGGGATGTTTTTAGCGGTGGCGTTGAGCCTTAGTGCTGTTTTTGCGGCAGATGCTTTGTCTAAAAAAGGGATGGCGGGTCCATTAGAAGTTGAGTACAGCAGTGAAAAGCCTTTAAGTCAGGGCATGAACATGATCAACATCAAAGTCAAAGAGAATGGCAAAGAGATCAAAGATGCGAAAGTAAGCGTTACCGCTGCAATGCCAGCGATGCCAGGAATGCCAGCAATGGAGCAAACTTCTGAGGCAATGTTTGTCAACGGTGCGTATATGGCACATGTCACATTCTCAATGAATGGCACATGGCAGCTTAACATCGTCATCGAAACCAGTGATGGCAAAAAACAACGCTTAAAATCAAGCGTTAACCTCTAATGAAACGCGTCATTTTAATGCTCGTAGCCCTCGCGGGCTACGCTTTGGCGCAAAGCGAGTTGACCTCTTTAGCGTATGAGCATAACTATGAGTTAAAGGCACTCGAAGCTGAGGTACAAGCGCTTGAAAAAGAGGTTGATATAAGCAAGATTTGGGAAAACCCTATGCTCTCTCTTGGGGTCAACGACATCTTTTTAAATGAGCCACTTACAAGAAACCAAGAAGCGCAAAATGAGGCGATTTCGCTTTCTCAAAAGATCCCAACGGGTGGAAAACTGGACATCAAAGAGTCGATTGCCTTGCAAGATTTGGCGATTAAAAAGCTGGAACTAAAAACTAAAAAACTCGAAATGCAACGTGAAATTGGCGTGTTGGAGCAAAGTTACATCCGCATTAACCAAGATCTTGCTTTAGTGATAAAGTATGAGAAAGTTTTGGAAGACCTGAAAAATGCCCACCTTGCTTACAATACCACCAGCGCGCACTATGTCGATACGCTGAACAATACGATTTTGCAAAAAAACCTTACCATCGAGAAAAAAACACTGCTTCGCGACAAAGCTTCCATAGAGCGAAAGTTAGAGAGCATCATCGTAGCCTCTATGCCTGAGATGAGCGCACATGAAGGACTATTGCCTTATAAGCTCAGTGATGAAGAGAAGCTTTTGGAAAAATCGCCGAAGCTTCAAACCCAAATGATGATTAGCCAAAAAGAGCTGCTCAATTTACGCTATGAAAAAGCAAATAAAACGCCCGATGTTACGGTAACTCTTGGCTACAATCGAAGGCAAGGAAGAGACGACTACGCCTTTTTAGGCGTTTCTGTACCGCTTCCGATTTACGGCAAAGAGAATGCCTCCATCCAAAAAGCCACACTCACCCATGCTTCCTCCGAACAGAGTGTGCAGTCGGTGCATAAAAGTTTGCAGTTTGAGCTAAGAGATGAGCTTCTCAACAAAGAGTTGCAGTACGACAAAATCTCTTTGGCGAAAGAGGTGTTACATGAAAATGAGAAGATGTATGAAGTGCTTCAAAGCACTGCATTGTCTCAAAATGACGCACTTTTAAGCCTTCTCAATGTAGTCACGCAAATCATTGAAGCACAAAAGCAAATCAACGCTAACACGTTCGCGTATAACGAGTCCATCATCAAAATTTACACCCTTTTAGGAGTCGAGCTATGAAATACACGCATCTCATTTTAGGAGCTCTTCTACTGTTAGGCTCCACGCTTGATGCCAAGCAGATTTTCAATGTCAAAACCATCGAAGTAAAAAAAGTTTTGGAAGGCTCTGCTAAAGATTTTTACGGCTATACCAAAGCCAATGAAGAAAATGTCAAAGAGGTGAGTTTGCGTTATGACGCGTTTATCGAAACGCTTTACGTGAACAAAAGTTTTACCAGTGTTAAAAAAGGCGAGCCTTTGGCGAAACTCTATTCGCAAGAGATTTACACCGCAGAGTTGGAACTTATCAACGCGTTACGCATCAAAAGTGACAGCATGGTGCAGAGCATCACGCAAAAGCTCAAACTTTTAGGGGTCGATGAGAAAACGATTGCGAAAATTATCAGTGAAAAAAATGTGCCTGAAAACATCACTATCGTTTCACCGTACAGCGGTATCGTAACCCAAAAAGCAATCAATCAAGGCGCGTTCGTTCCCAAAGGGATGAAACTTTACGAGATCAGCGATTATACGAACTTATGGCTTATCGTTAAAGTGTATGAAAAAGACCTTGATTTTGTTAAACGTGCGCAAAGTGCGGACATCTTTTTTGATATGAGTTCTAAGCCTTACAAAGCCAAAATTGATTTTATCTACCCTAAAGTTGACCCGCAAACGAAAAGTGTGGATGTGCGTTTGGTCATCGAAAACAAAGACCTCGAGATTTACGAAAATGCGTTTGCAAAAGCAAGGTTTGGCACAGCCAAACGTGAGTATCTAGCCCTTCCAAAAAGTGCAGTGATGACCAAAGGTGCTAAGACGAGTGTCTTTGTCAAAGGCGAATTTGAGGGCGAATACGAACCACGCGAGATCGAAGCAAAACGACTCAATAACGACACATTTGAAATAGTCAAAGGCCTAAAAGAGGGCGATGTAGTTGTCTCAAATGCGCTCTTTATGTTTGATGCCGATGCCCAAAATAACGCAGGGGCAATGAAATGATCGAGAGTATCATTGAAAAAAGCGTCAAAAACAGGGCGCTTCTTCTTTTAACTTTACTTATCGCCGCATTTCTTTCTTTTTGGGCGATTCGGCAAACCCCACTGGACGCCTTGCCAGACCTCACGCCACCGCAAGTCATCGTGAATGTGAAGTATTTGGGGCAGTCGCCAAAGATCATCCAAGATCAGCTCGTTTACGAGCTGACCAATGCGCTGTTATCGGTCGCAAAAACCAAAACTGTGCGCGCGTTTACGTCGTATGAAAATGCCATCGTGTACATCATCTTTGAAGATGGCACCGACCTTTACTGGGCGCGAGATAGGGTCAATGAAGTCATTCAAAATGTCTCGAAAAATGCTCCTAAAAACGCAACCATCAAGCTAGGCCCAGATGCCACGGGTATTGGTTGGGCGTTTGAGTATGCGCTCACCTCTAAAAATCGCAGTTTAGAAGAGCTTAGAAGCATTCAAGACTACCTCTACCGCTATGCCCTTTTAGGTGTTGAAGGGGTAAGCGAAGTGGCGAGTGTGGGCGGTTTTGTGAAAGATTATGAAATCACACTGAGCCAAGACGCGCTCTACAAATATGATCTCAGTATCGATGAACTTATGAGCGCACTTTCGAAAAACAACAGTGATTTGGGTGGGCGAGTGGTGCTTGAAAATGGCTTTGAGCAGATCATCCAAGCCAGAGGTTTTGCCACCTCTTTGGAAGACCTTTCAAACATCACCATCAAAACGGTGAATGGCATTCCGCTCAAACTCTCTGACATCGCCGATGTGCGTGTGGTTCCCACCTATAGAAGTGGTTTAGCAGAACTCAACGGCGAAGGCGAAGTGGTCGGAGGCGTTGTGGTTGTACGTCACAAAGAGAACGCTTACAAGGTCATTCAGGCGGTCAAAGAGAAGCTAGAATCTTTACATGTAAACGATGTGGAAGTGGTCACAACGTACGATAGAAGCGATCTCATTACCAAAGCGATTAACAACCTCAAGCGCGCTCTTTTTGAAGAGAGCATTGTTGTTTTGGCAGTGGTGATGCTCTTTTTGCTTCACTTTAGAAGCGCTTTGGTCGTCATCATTGTTCTGCCGCTCACCATTGCTCTGACCTTTTTGGCGATGAAGCTTTTTGGGCTGGAGTCGAACATTATGAGTTTGGGTGGTATTGCCATTGCTATTGGTGCGATGGTCGATGCGTGCATCGTTATGATCGAAAATGTGCATAAAAAGCTCTCGCACGGCGAGCCAAAAAGCGAAGAAGAGCGCAAAGCCATCATCATCGCTTCGTCCAAACAAGTTGGACGCCCGATCTTTTTTGCGCTTTTGCTTATCGTGGTGAGTTTCTTACCTATCTTCGCACTCAGCGGTCAAGAAGGAGCGCTCTTTAAACCCTTAGCCTACACCAAAACCTTTGCGATGCTCATCGGTGCAGTGCTCTCCATTACCCTTGTTCCCCTTTTGATGATCTATTTTGTCAAAGGCAAAATCCTTGAAGAACACAAAAATCCACTCAACCGCTTTTTTATCTGGATTTATGCACCGCTTTTAAAGGTACACATGCGCTTTTGGTATATTGCTATTGCGGCATTTATTGGCTTTTTGGTACTGGGTTATCACACCTACACCAAACAGCGCTGGGAGTTTATGCCCCCACTCAATGAGCAGACGTTTATGTACATGCCTGTCACGCCATTTGGCATCAGCATCGAGATGGCAAAAGAGTATGCGCAAAAGAGCAATGAGGTCATCAAAAGCTTTCCCGAAGTCCTCAGTACCTTTGCCAAAGCAGGGCGTGCGGAAAGTGCGACAGACCCAGCTCCTCTTTCGATGATCGAGACCATCATACAGCTCAAACCCAAAGAGCAGTGGAGAGAGGGCATGACGTATGAGAAGCTGAGAGATGAGATGAACGAACAGCTTCAAATGACGGGATTGACCAACTCATGGACATATCCGATTCGTGGGCGCATCGATATGCTCATCACAGGCATACGAACACCGCTTGGCATCAAACTCTACGGAGACAATGACCAAGCCCTAGAAGATAGCGCCAATAAAATTGCCAGTGTCCTTGCCAATTATGAGGGAACCAAAAGTATTTTTGCGGACAAAGCAAACAGCGGTTATTACCTGAATATGACGCTTAAGCCTGAAAATATTGCCGCGTATGGTCTCACCAAAGAAGAGATACTAGACTTCGTAGATAACGCCATCGGTGGCTCGAAAGTAACAACGTTTTACCAAGGCATTGAACGCTATGCGATCACGTTAAGACTGGAAGAAGAGAGTCGTAAAGACTTAAATACCATTAGTGAATTGACCATCAAAACGCCGTATGGTTTCCAACGTTTAGGACATTTTGTGGAGCTTAGTTACGACGTGGGTGCGAGTGAGCTCAAGTCTGAAATGGGCAAGAAAGTCAACTACATCTACATCACCCTAAAAGAGGGCTTTTCGTCTAAAACCTATAAAGAAGAGGCGAGCAAAATTCTGAAAGAGAGTGTGGAGCTTCCAACAGGTTTTTACATCGGTTGGGCAGGCGAGAGCGAGTACTTGGAAAGTGCGATGGAGCGCTTGCAGTTCATCCTTCCGCTCACGCTTTTGGTGACGTTTGTGCTCATTTACTTAGGACTTGGCTCGTTTAAAAATGCGCTTTTGGTCTTTTTGACCCTGCCGCTTGCCGCTGTGGGTGGGTTTTTATATGTGGATTATCTGAACTTTAACCTTTCCATTGCCGTCATTGTAGGCTTTTTGGCACTTATCGGCATCGCGGTGGAGACGGCGATTGTGATGATTATCTATCTTGAAGAAGCCATTTCTCATGTCAAAGAGCGAACAGCACATGCCATTCAAGAAGCCATCTTTGAAGGGGCGGTTTTAAGAGTGCGCCCTAAACTCATGACCGTTTTTGCGATTCTTGGTGGACTTTTACCGATTATGTGGTTAGACGGTGTTGGAAGTGAAGTCATGCAACGCATCGCCGCTCCGATGATCGGTGGCGTGGTAAGTTCGGCAATACTCACGCTTTTGGTGATTCCTGTGTTGTATTATCGGATGCAAAAAATCGAGGAGTGAGAGAGTTTACATGTAAGGAAGAAATCCTTACATGTAAATGTTAAACAAAGATCTCTTAATTACTAAAAATAATTACAGTGGCTTTCGAGAAATACTCAAAAATTGCGTCAAAATTCTCTGCAAACTATCTTCTTCTATCTTTTTGTTAGGTGTTGTTAAAATCTCTCTGGGAGCAACAACGGCTCCTAATTTTGAAAACTGTAAACGCATCGCATTGCAGACATCATTTCCTGTGATTCCTGAGTGCGTTGCGAGTTGGATGCATTTTAAGGTGAAGAGTTCTCTGAAATTTTCATTGCTTCTGGATATCCATGCGATGACATTGGTTAAAACAGGAGGAATGGAGTAGTTGTATTCAGGGGCTACAACGATGTATCCTGAGGAATTTTTCATGGTGTTTGAAAGCTCAAGAATTTTGCTTGGGATGCCATCATTTGTCTCTTTCGAAGAGTCATACAAGGTGATGTTCAAATCGACTAAATTGATGATTTGACTTTTAACACCCATCGTTTCTAGGCACTTTTGTATTTTACCTGCCAACTTCATATTTTCATTCAGACTTGCAACCAATATTAAATACATGATCAATCCTTATTTAGATAGGGTTAGGATGATTATAGTACGAACAGGTTATAGGAACAAGAGGAAATAAGGTTAGAGTAATTTTACGCATAAAGATTCAGTTTAGCATTTTATTTATCAAATAATTGACAAGCATCCGCCATTTTTTGACGTACTTCTTCTAAGCCCAACGAAATCAAAAAAGTTATATCATCATTTCAATCTCTTTGCTCATTTTGAGGAAAAACAATGAAAAAAGATAAACTTTTCGGTGTCAGTTTTGGGCTTTTCCTTCTCCTTGCGCTCTCTTTGGTTGCGGCTGTATTTTTGCTCTTGCGAACATGGTACTCGTAGTCAAGGCAAGAGAGCTTCTTTTTAAAATTTGACCTTTACATGTAAAAAGCATTAAGCCCATTTTTTAAACATTTTTTTGTATAAGGGTAGAGTATAATTTCCCTTTGTTTAAAGGATTTGATGTGATTTCAGCAGTTGATTTTTCGATTATGGCGCTTTTTCTTCCCACTTTCTTTTTTGTCTCGGTAACGCCTGGCATGTGCATGACACTTGCGATGAGCCTTGGTATGAGCATCGGTTTAAAGCGTACGTTTTACATGATGGCGGGCGAGCTCATCGGCGTGGCGATAGTCGCACTCTCTTCGGTTGTCGGCGTTGCGGCGATCATGATCAACCATCCTGACATCTTTACCGTTTTTAAGTATGCGGGTGGGCTTTATCTTGGGTATTTGGGTGTGCAACTTTGGCTAAATCGTGGCAAAATGGCACTAACTGAGGTGCATTGTACGCCAAGTATTTCCACTTTTTCTCTGGCTTCACAAGGTTTTATTACCGCCATTGCAAACCCAAAAGGCTGGGCGTTTTTCATCGCACTTTTACCACCGTTTATCAACCAAACGAAACCGCTCATTCCTCAAGTTTCGGTACTGTTAGCCATTATTTTAGTATTGGAATTTATCTGTTTGATTATCTACGCGAGTGGTGGTAGCACCATGCGTAAGTTTTTGCAAAAAAGCAACAACGTCAAACTTATGAACCGTGTCGCAGGCACATTGATGCTCGGTGTGGGCGTGTGGTTGGCGTTTGGGTGAGAAAAACTCTCACCCCTATTTTAAACTTTTTGCTAACGCACTCATCTCTTTCTCAAACACTTCAAACTTTTTATCCAGTTGCATTTTTACTTTAGCTTTCTCCGCAGGCGTCAAAAACGAATAGTCGATGCTGTTATACACATACGTTTTGATGGTGGCGTAACTTGGATGGTAGCGACTCGCAAGCAGGACATACTCATGCGTCAAGTTGTCTCTTGAAACGCCCGAATCATCCGTTGAGATGACGATGGGCACGCCATACGCGGCGTAAATGGAGTAGGGGTGTTCCTTGCCCGAAACGCCTAAGATGAACTCGTTGCTGGTGAGGTTGATCTCGATGGCGGCGTGTTCTTTAAGCTCTTTAAGAAGAGCCAAAGACTCTTTTTCATACGCGATGTCTACACCATGCCCGATGCGTTGTGCCCCTGCGATTTTGCGCGCTTGGGTGATGTGAAAGAGAAGCTCTTTGGGTTCAACCATACCGATGGTTAGCTCTCCCGCGTGCAGTGAGCGTGGCACTTGCGGGTAGTGGCTCGCGAGGTAGTTAAACATGCGCATGTGAAGGGTGTAGTCGTTAATCGCCACGGTGTTGTTCTCAGGAGCTACAATGTTCACACCCACCACAAGCGGTGAGCTAAGGACGGCTTTGTAGCCAGAGAGCAAATCGGTATAGACTTGAAGCGGTTCAACCACGCGAGTAGCATACGTTTGGTAGCGCATGGTAAAGCTTGCCGTGTCGATGCCCTCATGTCTTTTCTCTAACTCTTTGATGAACGATGCCACTTTTGTCTCAAATGCACTGTTTTGTGCATAAACCGTACTGATGCGATCTAGCAGTACGTTGACCTCTTCTTGTGTGGTCGCGTGGCGAAGGGCGTTATTGATATTTTTGGCTTCTTCTGCACTGAAAAAATCAGCGCTATTGACACCCACGCGTGAGAGCATGGTTTCGATGTAAGAGACGTTTTCATTAAGTGCGCGCTCTTTAATGATGTTCAGTCCCACGTCCATGTACTGGTCGGAGATGGGTGAAAAGTAGCCAAAGGTGTTGAAGAAGTTGCTATCGGGCGGGAGTTGTTCATGGCTGTGGTTGTCGAAGTCTTTGTCAGACCAGAGCGTGAGCAGTTTGCGGTACAGTGTGTTATTCGCGATGAGTTCATCCACGCTGAGAGTTTTGCAAGCTTCATTGCTTTTGGTTTTGACGATTTTGAAACTGCAGGTGTCGATAAACCAACCTTTATTTTTCACCCATTCAAGGTAGGTTTCGACATACAAAGAGCCTGAGTAGTGGTGGTGCAAGTCGCCACCTTTGGGCATTTGGGTGAAAAAGAGATTGAGTAGTGCGACATTGGGAAAATGAGCCTCAAAAGAGCGTTCATACAGCGCTGAAGTTGTGCTCTCATCGTTGTTGCGTGGTAGGTTTGGCGTTGGGGTACAACCTACAAAAAAACTCAAAAGGAGCAAGAGGCTGAGGTGTTTGAGGTAACGCATGGTGATCCTTACATGTAAAGATATGAATGGCTTATTGTAACGAAAAATTAGGTACGTCTAGGCTTAAACCTAACCGCTTGATGCAGAGGATTTTGGATGCACTCTAGTTGATAGTCAATCATCGCGTGAAAAGGGGTGAGGAATGTGTCGAGCTTGTTTTGCTCAATCGTTTCGATCTGCCATTTGGTAAGAAGTTCCAACACGGTGAGTGTGGACTCGATGGTCGAGAGGCAATACTCTAGGGGTTGCTCTTTGATCTTAAACTCCGAACGCTTCGTGGAGTCAAAACTGATGTGAGAAAGAGCGTGCAAGTTCTTACTTTCACGCATCATTTTAAGTGAACACGCCCATGTCGAATCAATGAGAAAAATCGCCACCTTCTTCTTTACATGTAAAGCTTTTTCAGTCAAAGGATTGTGATGACTGAGGTTGATAGCATGCTTTGAAGGGTAGAGAATGAAACTCTCATGTGTTGCGATGATTTCGTTGATGCGTGCATTGTCACTAAAGTCGATGCCCATAAAAAGCTCAGAGTTTGGAAGTGAAAGGTGTGTCAAATGCCCCGTGCCATTTTTGGTTTTTTTAAACTCTTTGGGGTGCATCAAAACGATGAATTTGGTCTGCGTTGCAATGGGTCGAATATGGCTGCACATACATGAGCTTTTGGGTCTGTAACAGCTGTAACATTTTGCTCTATCGCCGTAAATCGTCTGCATCGCCCGCCTTAACATAATGGGGGATTATACTAAAATATGAGAAAACTTGAAAAAAGAAATAAAACACTTTAATTATTTGATACAATTATTTTATGGAACTAGCAGAAGAAAAAAAACAAGAAATAGAAAACTCTGAGCATAATTTAAAACTTCTTTATGAAGCAAAGAAAAGTGCTCTTGAAACAATGCTTAGAAGTGTGATTCCAGCTCAATTATCAAGTATAAAAACAGTCCTATGGATGAATTTTTTAATTATGGGTCTTGTTGCAAGAACCGATGAAGTCAAATGGGTTTCAATAAATACAGGAATTTTAGTTTCATCAGGTACGGCAATTATTTTTTGTTTATATGCATTTATCGCTTTTAGAGAAAAACACTTAGGTTCTTTATCAGATGTAAATGCTTTTTCAAAACCAGATTTTCCAAATAATGAATGGTCAAAATATCATGCTTTACTTGACTCTCTTCATTGTGTTGAAAAAGCTTTATTATTAAATACACAAACACAAAATAAAACTAGTGATCTCACAGCTATAGCAACTTGTTTTTCAATAGTGTCAATGTTATTAGTCATTATAAAATATTCAAACCAATTATGAGGAATAAATATGGCAGAAAAACCTACAACACCTATTAATACAGGTGGAAATACTACTAGAGGAACATGCGATAGTAAGCGCCCAGTTTCACCACCACCTCCACCACCTCCACCACCAAAGAAAAAATGAGTTTAGAGAAGATATGTGATATCTTCTCTATCTTTTTGATAAAATATTTAAGGACATAAATTGTGGATTTTATTACTAAAGTAGCTGATTTAAAAAATTTACAAGATTTAAGTAAAATATTAGTACTTCCAATGTTGAGTGTTGCATATATAGCAAATAGTAGTTTTGAATTATCATATAAAGATACCAAAATTACATTAGAAACATTGGATTTGTTTATACCAATTGTAGGAATATTTATTATTTTTATTTGTAAAACATTATATTGTTCATTTATTGCACTTATTGTAAATTTTTTTTTGAGTATGATAGATATATTTTGGACTAAAGGAGTAGTAACTCTTGTATTAATATTGTCACTTCTTTCCTTAGGTTTTGCAGGAATTTTTGCCTATGATACAATGCCTCAACTACAAAATATTAATAAACTTTGGTTTTATGCTTCTTTTGTTACAAGTTTTTATCTACATTCTCAATTAGAAAATTATAAATAATACATGTAAAGATTTTCTTTCCCTCATTCAAACCAACACAATCCCCATTAATTCAAGCAGTTGAAGCGCCTCGTATCGGCTAAAAATGGCTCCTTTGAGGTGATTCGTGCGCAGATCGATCATCGTGTTACTTGCATCCGTAAAATTGGCGTATTCCAGATGGGTGTTGCCAAAGAGGGTACCTTTGAGGTCAGAGCCTCGAAAGTCTGATTTTTCGAGGTTTGCGCTTCTAAAGTCGGCTTCGGTTATACGGCATTCGCTCATCACAAGTCCGTTTAGGGTTAAGCCAAAAAAATTGCTGTCACCCAGAAGGCAGTCACGAAACTGAAGGGGTTCGATGGAGAGAAGGCTCTCCCAGTTTGCCATCGTCCAGTCGATGCCTATCATTTTGCATGAGGAGAATTGAACTGCGTTTAGTTTGGTGTCGGTGAGTTTCATAAGGCTTAGATTGCAGTTTTCAAAACGACACCCGATAAATCTGCACGATGAGAAAAAGGTTTCACTAAAGTCGCAAGAGACAAAGGTGCAGTCGTCAAACTCCGCTTTGGTGATCTTTTGTTTGTGCAGATTCACACCTGTGAAATTTTCTGCAAATACGTCCATTTTATCGGTGATACATAAAGAAGCCATCATTTAAAGCTTATTTACTCGTAATTTCTCTGTATATTTTCATTGCTAATGCCACTGCTTCGTCTTTTTCTTGGAGTGAAACATCGGGAAAAAATGCTTTGAGTCCTTCTTTATGGTTGGTTTCTAAAAATTCCATCATTAATGCGTATCCTATGATAAGACCATCTTTTTGATCGAAATGTTTTTGAAACCTATCCAATAAAATAGCCCTAAGTTGTGCCCATTTGAGGATGAACTGTTTGATAAGCTCTTTGTTCTTTCGAATAGAGTTTTGAACTTCAAGAATCTCTTTATATGCTGTAAATTTATTGATAATATTTAGGGTGAAACTGATAATGGCTTCTTGCATCTGTTCTGAAAAAGCGACATTTTTGAGTGCTAATGTTTCGATGATGTGCGTTTCGATCTCTTCCAAATCGCCTGATTGCTCGATGAAGAGTTTGAGGCTTTCGGCGTTAATGTCGGTATTTTCAAACCCCTGTTTGGAGATGGTTTCAACATAGTTGTGAATGTCGAGTTTCAGCCTGCTAAACTCATCATCGGCAATTTCAAGCATACTCGCAATACGTGAGAATTTTCTACGAAATTCCCTAGGAACGGCGATGTTCGACTTGTAGCCTATGTCGTGCTCTATCTCTGCCCATGCATGTTGGAGAATGGTTCGCACTTGGATTTCAAATTTGAGATTTTTGTAGTTTTTATACTCTCTAAGCTGTGCTCTTTCATCATTAATAGAGCAGATGATGTGGTAGGAGAGGTAGCCAAAGCGGTCGGGATCGAGTATTTTCTTTTTGTCGATGGAGTTGACTTCGTCTATTTTGAACTCTTTAAAAATAAGATTGACAATCTTTTCAACATCAATTTCAAAATAGCTGATGATGCGGCAACCCACAATATCGGTGATCTCGCTAAGGTCTTGGTACTTGTTTTTCCCGTCAATTTTTTTCGATAAGCTGCTTTTTTCTTTGACGCGATTTTCAATGGAGTGGTAAGAAATTTTCTCTTGTTCAAGCAGTTCTTTGAGTAAGATGTCCATTTTGTCGCTAAAGCTTTCATACTGTTTGAGCTCTTTTTCAAACTTAGCTATGAGATGATGTTTGTTGTTTTCCAAAAGAACTCCTAATAAGAGATAAATCAATTTATTTTATAGTATACGAGCTTAAGATTGTGCGAAATGAGGTTGAGTGTTTTCTTTAAGCCCAACTCTTATACAATTAAGAAGTATTAACCAACTTCAAAAAGGAGAGAACATGGCGAAAAGTAAAGATATGAAAAAAGAAGTTAAAAAGAAACCAGAGAAGTCGTTAAAAGAGAAGCGCGAAGAGAAAAAAGCGAAGAAAGCTTAGTTATCAACAACATTGACAAGAAGGATGAAAAATTCCTCTTGTCACGACTTACACCACATAAATCATTGTTTATCGGCTAATTTTGCTTCGCAAACAGCACCATTTGTAAATTCCCCACACTCTTTAACATACTCAATTCCCCAGTCAAACATCTCTTTTAGCACAGGGCGAAGCTTCTCGCCAATAGGCGTGAGCGAATAGACAACTTTAGGAGGAATTTCAGGAAAAACAACACGCTTAATCAGCTTTTTTTCTTCCAAATCCCGCAGTTTGACGGTCAGTGTCTTTTGGGTAATGTCACAGACCTCTTCAAATAAGTCTTTGTAACGTTTTTCACCATCAAGTAAATGCCAGATGATGCCCAGTTTCCATTTATCATTAAAAATATCTTGTGCGATGGCGACAGAGCATTTGTACTCTTTGTCATTAACCAAATACATCGTGCTCCTTTTTTACCTTTACACGCCTTTAGAGCCAAGCTCTAAAGACTACGCTAACGCTGAGTTCACTTCGGCAGTGAGCCCGCGCACTTTTAGTGCTTTTTATTTTGCAAATTGAGTTTAGCGAAAGTTTATTTGTATTATACCATATTTACACAATTTTACTATTACATTACAAAAGTATCGTAAGGGTATTTTAAGTACACACCTCTTATACTTCTTTTAATATCTTAAGACAAAGGACAATCATGAAAAATGTACTTATCATCAATGGTCATCAATACTATGCCCACATTGCAGAGGGGAAACTTACGCAGCTTTACATCGATACAGCAGAAGAATTTTTAAAAAGCAAAGGTTTTAATGTTAAGCATGCAAAGGCTGAGAGTAACTATAACCCACTCGAAGAGGTCGAAAAATTTAAGTGGGCAGATTATTTTATTATCCAATATCCTGTTTATTGGATGGGTGTGCCTTGGATGATGAAAAAGTACATTGATGAAGTGTTCTCTGCTGGCACGAACAATGGTATTTACGCCAGCGATGGACGAAGCCGCAGTGACGCAAGTAAGCGTTATGGTAGTGGCGGGTTGATGCAAGGCAAAAAGTATATGCTCTCCCTCACCTACAACTGTCCCGTCACAGAGTTTGGAAACAAAGAGGGCTTTTTTGAGGGGCTGAGTCTTGATGCAGCCAACATCGCTACACATAAAACATGGCAATTCTGCGGTGCGACACCGATGGAAACGTACTCCGTGCATGACATCTTCAAGGGTGATCTTGACATTGAAGCAGAAAAGGCTAAATTTATCAAAGTATTAACCAAAAATTTCAGAGGATAAGTGATGGGAAAAGTCGTTATAATCGTAACACTGACACTCGAAGAGTCCAATAAAGAGGGCGTAATTGAGGCGTTTTCTGCTTTGCATAATAATCTTCATCATGAAGACCATGGTTGTTTACAGTTCGATGTGCATAAAGACAACGAAAAAGAAAATACCTATGTTTTTGTAGAGACATGGGAGAGTGAAGCACTGTTAAATGTGTATATGAGTAAAGAGCCATTTAGGGCATTTCAAGCATTTCTAGCAGATAAAGTTGTAAGTTTATCCGTTCAACGATTGCAAAAAATTTTATAGGAGAAACTATGGAAAATCCAACCATCAAACAGCTTCAAAATCGAAAATCGATCCGTCAATTTACCGGCGAAGTTATCAGCGATGAGAACTTAGAACTTATCTTTAAAACGGCGCAACGCGCTCCAACTTCCATCAACGCGCAACAAATTAGCCTTGTTTACACGCGTGATAAAGCCAAGCTAGAGCAGATTTCGCAGTTGTGCAACCATCAAGCACATATTGCCACTGCGGACGTGTTTGTGGGTATTGTCATCGACTTTAATCGCACCAATATCATTACCGAGAGCATGGGGAAAAAACACGTCATTGAGCAGAGTGCTGAGGGCATTATGGTGGGTGCTGTCGATGCGGGCATCATGCTTATTCAGCTTCAAGTGGCTGCCGAAGCTTTGGGGTATGGCACAACCTGTATCGGAGCAGTGCGTGAAAATTCCGACAAGATGATACAGCTCTTTAACCTTCCACCCAAAACATTCTTAGCCGTAGGTTGCACCATCGGCGTTCCCACACAAGATGCTAAAAATGCTCCACTCAAACCACGCGTTGCACTCGAGAGCTTTGCAATGCAAGATAGCTACGATAGCGAAAAAGTGAAAAAGGGCGTGTTGGAGTATGATAAGGCCTTTAAAGCCTTCAGAGATGCAACAGGAAGCGGCTCCATGCCAACCTACGCGGAGATTACCTCAAAGGCATATTCGAGCATTTACTACCGAAAAACAGGCAAAGTTTTAATGGCACAAGGGTTTGCGTTTAAAGACGAATAATTTTTGATACACAGACAGGGATATGAAACCATATCCCTGCAAAGCGTGAAGTTATTGTTTTGCTGTTGCAAGCGAAAAACCAAAAAAGAGAAAAGTCATACTAGCCCCTTTGTTAATGATTTTTCCGCCGCGCTGGGAGGTCAGCCACGTTCGTGCTTTGCGAGCAAAAAATGCGTACAAACAATGAATAATGACCACTAAAGAACTATAAGTTAAGACTAAAATAGAAAATTGCATGACGTAATTGATTTCATTTTGATTAATAAATTGTGGGAAAATAGAGAGAAAGAAAAAGATCGCTTTGGGATTGGTGAGTTGCAAAGACAAACCTTCAAGAAAGCGTTTGCTAAAACTTGCTTTGTGCAGATGTTGCCCTTCTAGGTTTAGGGGAGGTGCTTTCCATAGTTTTATACCAAGATACAGAAGGTACAAAGCTCCAGCAAATTTTAAAATGGTAAAGATAGTGGCTGAAGTCGCTAGCAAAACCCCAAGACTCGTTGCAGAAATGGCCGCGATAATAAGCGCTCCAATTGCGATACCCAAAATGCCACCAAAGGTTCCTTTTAAACCATATCTTAGCGCATTGGTTAGCGTCATAACAACACCAGGACCAGGACTTAGAACGGTTAGTGTTGCCATCACTAAAAAAAGCAAATAGAGATTCATGTGATTTTACTCCTTAACCTTAGTAATCTAGTATGAATAACTCTAACGCAAAGCATCTTAAGTGTTCATAATAAGTTATGAATTGTAAAACGATACTTTGTTTTAAAAGGTCTATTTTCGTTACACTATCTCCCTAAAAATTTTTACATGTAAACGTTGGAAAGTAGACTTTAGGAATGCATGTATTTTCTTGTTTGTGATTCGGTTAACTGTACAACAAAATATTTTTAACGTCGTTTGCGTACAGAGGTTTTTCGATGATGTGCGCATTGAGGCTGTGAAGGTGCTCTTTTTCTTTAGCTGCCTCATGTTGTGAGGCAACAAGGTAGTAACGGTTGTATCTTTGTAAAGGAGCGAGGGCTCTTTTTTTAGAATTTTGTTTTAGAAAATACTTGAGATAAACCAATCCCGAAGCAAATACATTCGTAGAAAAATCATAATCAATTACCAGCTTATCGACTTTATTGTTCCCAATCCAATCTTCAAAAAAAGTGGTTTTAGAAAAGCAGAAAATTTTGGTATGGGTACAGATCTGCTCGTATTTTTCTTTAAAGTGGGCAAGGAAATCTATGTCTAAAGACAAAACGGCTAAATATTGAAAGTCGTTTTCTGCTAGCTTTTTGTAGGTTGTTTGGTCTATTTTTTTGAGGTGCAAAAGGATATTGCTTGTGGTAGGAATAACATCTGGTAGGTGTTTTTTCATGTAGCTTGAAATCTCTTTTGAACTCAGCACTTTATAAAGTAAATGCCTCTCGATTTCCCCAGTAATGTAATGTTGCATTTTATTGAAATGAATAGCGACACTGTTATACTTTTCGTAAAGTTCTTTAAATAAGTTAGCGGCGTTTTTAAATTGTGGAAGATCGCGCTCTAATGAATTATTGCGGCAGTAGTCACTTATCCATTGTGAGAACTCTTCAATCTCTTTTGTATAGGCAAGTAATTCAGATAAATATTCATCTCTAATAGCATAATCAATTTTCTCAAAGTGCTCAAGAAGCGGCTCCATGTAAGGGCTCAGTAGGGCATATTTTTTAGGTCGATAGTGTATAACTTTATTGCGTAAAATTGACGCTTTGTTGTTGATAGGCGAGAGGAGTTCTTCCATAATTGAATGGTAGGGGATCTCTTTTTTTTCAGCCAACAATTCCTTACAACTCTCAATAGAATCGTTAATGCACGCTTTGAGGGCTAAGGTAAAGTTATGCTGTTTGTTTGAGACGCTGTTTAAGGCAGCCTTCAATTCATTTTGGCTGAGTTTCAACGTGATATTTGATGCTTTGAACAGATCATCAATCATCGCGTAAAAAACAAACTCTATCTCATCTTCGGGTATAACGTGGGAGGCATCGAGGTATGCATCTAAGAGTGCTTCAAATTTTTTTTCATTGATTTGATGCCCAATAGGGTGTTTTTGACAGATATTTTGCAGCGCTTTAGTGATTTGTGTTTTATGGGAAGCGTATTTTTTTTGCGCATGCGCCTTTTTTTCGTGATGCTTTCTTACCAATTCGTTTAAAGACATGTTAAAAGAGAGATGATTAAAAGGTTTTTGAATCGTTCCAATGGTATGTTTTTTTGTACTGTGCTTAATAACATCTTCGTTTGCAGTGATAAAAACAGTCAGAATTTTTTGATGTAAGTTGGTATCAATAAGCACTTCGACTAAATCGTCGCCATTGAGATGGGGCATATTAATATCGCTAATGAGCATAGAGATATTTCTATTTTTACCCATAATTTCAAAAGCTTCCATCCCGTCGTGGGCATAATGTATTTTGCTTTCTTCAAAACAATAATGATCGAACTTATTTTCAAGTAATGCTTTGGTGATGACTTTTAAAACAAGATTGCTATCATCTGCTATTAACACTTCTATCGTCTGCATGCCTAATTTTCCAAAACTTTAACAGTATAGTATGATTTACTGTAACAAAAAGCATCTTAAGTATTCATAACATTGTATGAATTATTAAATTATGACAAGCAACCAAAAGCCAAGTTTTGTTACAATACTCCCCTCAAAAATCTTTACATGTAAAACCTAGGAAAGCAGACTTTATGAATCCACTTATTCCCATTTTAGTGCAAAAAACAGGCATTGCGAAAGAAAATATCATTAACATTTTAAAGCTTTTAGAAGAGGGCTCTACCATCCCTTTCATCGCGCGGTATCGCAAGGAGATGACGGGTGGGGCGAGCGATGAACAACTTCGTGAGTTTGATAGCATTTATGCTTATGCGAAAAAATTGCATGATCGTAAAGAAGAGATTTTACGGCTGATTGCTGAAAAGGTTGTATTGAATGATGAGGTGAAAAAAGCGGTTGAAAAAGCGCAAACACTTCAAGAGTTGGAAGACATTTACAGACCGTATAAAGAGAAGAAAAACACCCGTGCGGCGCTTGCGATTGCGGCAGGGCTTACGCCATTGGCTGATGTTTTGGAGAGGGCAGAGTTAGAACGAGAAGCGTTTGAGAAAAAGGCGCAGAGTTTTGTGAATGAGAAAATTGGAAGTGTCAAAGAGGCGATTGCGGGAGCGCAAGACATCATCGCGGAGCGTTACAGTGACGATGCTAAAGAGCGCGAATATTGGAGAGTCCAACTGCATGACTACGCCTCTTTTGAGATCAAAGCTTCCAAAACGCTCAAAGCGGATGGATTGTATGCCAAGCTTGCAGGTAAAGCCGAGCGCATCGCCTCCATTCCCTCACACCGCTACCTTGCGATGATGCGTGGCGTGAGCGAAAAAGAGTTACATGTAAAGATACTGCAAGATATGGAAAGGGTGGAAAGTGCCATCAGTCGTTACCGCATTCCACGCAATGCCAGAAGCTCGAAAAGCTACCTTTTGGAAGCCTATTTGGATGGGTTTAAAAGGCTTCTTTTCCCTTCTTTAGAGCGGGAAATTCATGCCATAATTAAAGAAAAAGCCGACACACAAGCGATTACGACCTTTGGTAAAAATCTCTCGCAACTGCTCAATACGCCTCCCGTTACCAAGCGTGTGATTTTGGGCGTTGACCCAGCATATCGCACGGGGTGTAAGCTCGCTGTCGTGGATGAACATGGCACGTACCTGACCCATGCCGTCATCTACCCGACACCGCCGCAAAGTGATTATGAGAAGTCTGCCAAAGTCATCAAAGAGTTTACGCAGAAGTACCACATCACGGCTGTGGCGATTGGCAATGGTACGGGCTCGCGCGAAAGCCAAGAGTTTTTTGCGCGTCTGAACCGCGAGGAGGGGTTAAATCTTGCCTATACAGTGGTTTCAGAAGCGGGCGCTTCCATCTACTCCGCATCAAAAATTGCCACACAAGAGTACCCGAATCTGGACGTGACGATCAGGGGAGCCATCTCCATCGCACAACGTCTGCGTGACCCGATGGCGGCACTCGTGAAGATCGATCCAAAGTCGCTAGGAATTGGTCAGTACCAACACGATGTGGATCAAAAACAGCTTGAGAAAAAATTGCACGAAGTCATTGAAGATTTGGTCAATCGCATCGGGGTTGACCCGAACAGTGCGTCAGTTTCACTGCTTTCGTATGTGGCGGGTGTTGGCGCAAAACTTGCCAAAGCCATTGTCGAGCACCGTGAGAGCAAAGGGGCGTTTACATGTAAATCTGAACTAATAAGCGTAAAAGGTTTAGGGGCTAAAGCGTACGAGCAGTGCGCAGGATTTTTCCGCATTCGTGAAGGTAAAAGTGTGCTCGATAACACGGGCGTTCACCCTGAGAGTTATGCCATTGCGCAAAAGCTTTTAGCGCGCGCTGATTTGGCAACGCTTTCCAAAGAACAGATTATCGCATTAGCCAAAGAACAGGGCATTGGTGAAGCAACGCTTCAAGACATTATCGCCGAGCTTTTAAAACCGGGTTTTGACCCCAGAGAGACATTGCCACCGATTGCGTTTCGCTCTGATCTTACCGACATTAGCGAGCTTAGTGAGGGTTCCATCGTCTCCGGTGTGGTGCGAAACATTGCCGATTTTGGGGCATTTGTGGACATTGGACTTAAAAACGATGGACTCATTCACATCTCGCAGATGAGCGACAAGCGCATCGCGCATCCGTTGGAAGTTTTGAGCATCAACCAGCAGTTAACACGCATTCGTGTCATTGAGGTAGACAAAGAAAAAGGAAAAGTCAGTCTGAGTCTTAAAGAGAGATAGACTTTACATGTAAGGATTTTCCTTACATGTAAAAATACTGTTTAAAGAAAATGATGTAGTCCTTGATAGCCTATATACAAGCCAACAAGTAAAATAAGTCCACCTGAAACATAAGGCGCTTTTTTGGCAAATTCTCCAAAGCCACTCCATTTTTTTGAGAGATGGCGCATACTCAAAGCGGCAATCACACCTGATAGCACCAATGTAAGCGCTAATCCAACACTAAAAGCTAACACAAGCGCAATACCGAGGGTAAACTGTTTGAGTTGCAAACAGATGAGCAATACTGTAATTGATGCAGGGCAGGGGATAAGCCCACCGGTTAGCCCGAAGAGTAAGATCTGCCAGTTGGTCACCTCTTTGTTTGAAAAGCGCTTTTTAATGTCTTTGGCATGTGCGAGTTCATGCGCATCATTGCAACTTCCAAGCTCTTCAAAAATGATCTCTTCTTTGCTGTGATGATGTTCATGATGGTGGTGCTCACCGTGGTCATGACTATGCTCATGTGAATGATGATGGTCGTCATGTTCATGTGCGGTGAAGCAAGCACGTTCATTTTTCCATGTTTGCCAAAGTGTCCACAGTGCGATGCCTACCATAATACAACCCGAAACAACTTCAAGATAGGGCTCCACCGCTTCGGTTGTAAAGCGAGCACCAAAATACATACCCAAAAGCGCGATAGCCCAAACCACCGCAGTATGTGAAATAGTCGCAGCAAGTCCGAGCATAATGGACTGTTTCACCGTTCCTTTAATGGCGATGATAAACGCCGCCATCATTGTTTTAGAGTGCCCTGGTTCCAGTCCGTGCAGTGCGCCAAGAAGAATAGCACTAGGAAGAAAGAGCCACGCGTTGCCTGAACTGCTTTGAATGATTGAGGCGATATCAGTCATGGTGGATAACCATTGTGTTTTTGTGAGAAAAATGTTGAGGCATAGAAATTTCCTATCGTGTGAATAACGCTATTTTAGCTAAATTCTCTCAATTAACACGTTGTTCACACAAAAGGACTACAATAATACAACGTTATTTAAAGGAGCTAAAATGTATGGATATGAATGGATGGGGCATGGGTTTTTCATGCCGTGGATGATTGTATTTCCAATGGTGATTTTAGTACTCTTTATGATGATGCGTGGCGGTAGATCGTCTTGCCATCATCACGAAAAAGAGGACGAAGCGTTAGAGATAGCGCGTAAGCGTTTCGCTCGTGGCGAGATCGATGAAGAGACTTTTGAGAAGATCAAACAAAAGCTCAATGCCTAAACATTAGCGTTGTGAGAGGGTCTTGGCAAGTGCGCGCTGAATCCTCTCATACTGCGCATCGATAGGATGTCCTTGTGATTCAAGATTGGCAAGTGATTTTTCTGCATCAGTCAGCTTCTTTTCCCATACATAGATCTCTTTTTGTTTATTGGAAAGGGCGAGTTCTATCTCTTTGGCTGATCTATGTAGGGTTACTTTTCGTTTTATGAGGGAGTCTTCTTTTCTGAAAAGCTGTGCAACGAGGCTTTTACGATCATACAGCTTTTCTTCGCCATCTTCTATAAACTTGACCTCTTTTGCATCGGTGTATTCGAGTCTATCAAGTGTTTGATGGATATGATCTAGTTTTTCTTCCGTCTCTTCAAATGCTTTATGCTCATTTTGAAGATGTTTAATGATCTCTTTTTGTTCATTGTTGTAGGCTTCAAGTTTCTTTTTGATGGTAATAAGTTCATTGCGTCTATCATAAAGTGTCTGTTTGGATTTTTTATGCTGAATCATCGTGGAACGAATGGTTGTCATGTTCCATGCGCGATTGCTTTCATCTAAAATAGGGTTTGGCTTGTAGCGATTCCCTTTGGCATCGATGGTTTCATGAATGCTAAAATGACCCAAAAACTCAATAGCCTTTTTTTCTTGATTGGAAAAGTGAAATAAAATATCTTCAGCGATGTAGAGCATCATTGTCTCAAACACTTCACGCAATAAAAAGTAACTAAGTCCTCGAATACTTCGTAAATCTTCCAAATCACTATGCTCAATGACAACAATGTCAGCAATATTGACAAGCACAGGGATAAAAAGGCTACGAAATTCAGAGGGGTTGATTTTTTTGATGTTAAGTGTACTTTCCATAGCAAAGTTTAAAAGTTCTAACATACGTTTTTTGTATTCGTCGTTAGGAAAAAATTGCTTTTTGTAGGCTTTTAATGTCTCAGGATCAAGACCACATGCTCTGCGGTCAGCACTGTTTTCAGGAGCTTCAATTTGGAAAAATAGTTTAATGTAAATGGCATTATCGGTGTATAAAAAAAGATCTTTATTGGTTGCGGAAATCTTTTTAGCAAGTTTTTCTTGCACAACATCCTTGTATGAATGATATTTTTTAGGAAGTTTACATTCGTGTAAGGCAGTTAGTACTTCTCCAATATGGTCTTCCTCTAAGCGATAGAACATGTCAAGGTATAAGTATTGTTGCGGATCAAAATTTTTTAAAAAATTTTCAATTATTTTTTCAACTTGGCTAAATGATGAATCTTCCATAACTTTCCTATCGACATAAAATAGGGCTTATTGTATCTAATAATGATGAAAAATTAGTTACTTATTGTGATGAAAAAAAGGTTTTTAGATGTTCAATACACGCATATCCCATCGCTAATATGCTCTCTTTTGAGTTTCCGCCAAGATGTGGTGTGCAAATAAGGTTAGGCAAATCAATGAGTTCCCAGTCTTGTGTGGGCTCTACCAAGAAAGCTTCTAACCCTGCACCTGCAATTTCACCCGTTTTAAGAGCGATCTTAAGCGCTTCTTCATCGATGATGCCACCGCGTGCTGTGTTGATGATAAATGCACTTTTCTTCATCGCTTTGAATTCTTCGGTTGAAAAAAGGTTTTTACTCTCTGGTGTAAGCGGCAGATGAATGGAAATAATGTCAGCTTCTGCTAAAATTTGCTCTTTACTCGCGTAAGTAATGCCATATTTTTTCGCTTCAGCCTCATCATGCGTACGGTTGCAGACAAGAATTTTGCAGTGAAAAGGACTCAAAAGCTCTACCACGCGCTTGGCAATGTTACCAAACCCAAAAAGACCAATCGTTTTGCCTGTAAGCTCGCTTCCTCCATTGACTTTCCATACGTGTTGTTTAAGCAAGGCGGTAGCGATGTGGAGGTTGCGGATGCAGGAGAGCATCAAGGAGAGGGTAATTTCAGCCACCGAATTGCTGTTAGTTCCACCGCTCCAGCCTAGCTGGAGACCTCTTTTTTTCATCGACTCAAGGTCTAAATTGTCCAGTCCAACGCCGTAACGTGAAAGGATTTTTAGTTTTGGACAAGCGCTTAGTATCTCATCATCTATCTCTTCACGTCCGACAATAGCACCATCAGCATCTTGCAAAAAGGCGATTAAATCTGCTTTGGTCTTAAGTAGGTTATCGGCGTTATGTTTGAGATCGGGAAATGCGGTTGTGAGCTCTTTCATAAGTTCGATGGAGCGTGAAAAAAGTGGTGAAATAACAGCGATTTTCATAGAGATTCCTTTTGACATGTAAAGTATCTTGTATAAAAAAGTATAGCATGCTTTCTTCAATCTTTGCTTATCAAATTGGTCTATTTTTATTAAGTCAATATTTACTTATAAAAGCTACAATCAGATAATTATTATCAATAAAGGAATTTAATGAAGTATTTAATATTGGCAGTTTTTCTGTTGCTACCACTGGGGCTATTTGCTGATATGCTCAAAGAAAACGCACCTATACAACAATTTGTCATCAAAGATCAATTTGAAAAAAGTATGAATATCACGTCCCAAACGAAGCAAATTATTATCGCTTTTACGAAGGCAGAGGGCGAGGGTATAAAGACTTTTTTAGAGACACATCCAAACTATTTGGTTGAAAATGATGCTCTTTACTTCATGGATGCGACTTCGGTTCCAAGTCTGGTGATGAGCATCTTTATGATGCCAAAATTTAAGAAATACAGCTACTCGATAGGGCTTTTGGAAAATGAAAAAGATGTGGCATATTTTCCTAAAAAAGAAGATCGCATAACGGTGATTACGCTTGATAATCTAACCGTGACTGCCATCACCTTTAAAGAAAAACTCTAATCCAAACGATCAGCGCTTTAAAAAGCGTTGGTCATTTTTGATCTTTTGGCAAAGCGTTATACTCTGCATCGCTAAAGATACGTGACCTTGTTATAAATTGATATCCCAAGTCTATCTCCAACGAAAAAGAGTTTCCAAAAGCAGCTTTCTCTTCTTTAACATCCAAAATAATTTGCGAGTAGCGAAAATATTCAAATTGGTCTTTGTCGATGTAAAATTCACATCCACCAACTTCGCCCATTTTAATATTTCGCCAAGGCACGTTAAAATCACTTTTTGCATAACACATCGGCGCTGTACCATCGCAACAACCGCCACTTTGGTTAAAGACCAGTTCGCCATTTTCTTTTTTAAGTTTTTCGATAATAGAGAGGGCTTCGGGGGTTGCTATCAGTCGTTTGACTTCCATAATATCTCCTTTCAAAGGTGCGTGGGCTTTCCGTCGAGGAAAACCCGGTGTGAACGTAGGGTTCAGAACTTTGCTCTGAACCCGTGCTAAAAGACCTATTAGAAAAATCCTAATTTATTTTTATTGTATGACGTCAAGATATTTTTGGTATGGCGATAAGCATTGAGCATCATCATGTGCGTCTCGCGTCCGATGCCTGACTTTTTATAGCCACCAAATGAGGCGTGCGATGGGTAGAGGTGGTAGCAGTTGACCCACACACGTCCCGCTTCAATGCCTCGAGACATTTTATGAAGCTGATGCGCGTCTCTTGACCAGACACCTGAGCCTAAGCCATAAATGGTATCATTGGCAATGGCAAGCGCTTCATCTTCTGTTTTAAAGGTTGTGACACAAAGCACGGGTCCAAAAATCTCTTCTTGGAAGATACGCATTTTGTTGTGACCTTTAAAGATAGTCGGTTGAATGTAATTGCCTTTTGGGAAAGTTTTGTTTATGTACTCTCCGCCACCAATAAGGCACTCTGCCCCTTCTTCTTTACCGATGCGAATGTAGTCCAAGATTTTCTCTTTTTGGTTCACCGAAGCTTGCGCTCCCATTTTCGTGGTTGGATCAAGAGGATTTTCTTGGGTAATCGCTTTAACGCGCTCCAAAACTCTTTTCATAAATGGCTCATAGATAGACTCTTGAATGAGGGCACGAGAAGGGCATGTGCAGACTTCACCGCTGTTAAAAGCGAAAAGTACCAGTCCTTCAATGGCTTTATCAAAAAATTCATCGTCTTTAGCCATGATAGACTCAAAGAAAACATTAGGAGATTTACCACCGAGTTCCAACGTTGAGGGGATGATGTTTTCAGTGGCATACTGCATGATGAGCTGACCCGTCGTTGTTTCACCCGTAAAGCCTACTTTTTTGATGTCGGGGTGCGTTGCGAGGTGTTTACCGATTTTTCCACCTGCACCATTAATAATGTTAATAACGCCTTTTGGTAGAACATCTTGGATGGTTTCCATCAAAAGTAAGATAGACATAGGCGTTGCACTCGCTGGTTTTAAGACAACGCAGTTACCAGCAGCGATCGCAGGAGCGATTTTCCATGCCGCCATCAAAAGTGGAAAGTTCCACGGAATAATTTGCGCTACAACACCAAGAGGTTCGTGTATCTCTTGTGAAATCGTATTTTCATCGAGGTCGGCTACGGTTCCTGATTCGCTTCTTATAACAGAAGCAAAGTATCTAAAGTGATCAACGACTAAAGGAAGATCGGCTGCGAGTGTCTCGCGCACGGCTTTACCGTTGTCTAGGGTTTCTGAAATTGCTAAAAATTCTAAATTCGCTTCGATTTTATCGGCGATTTTGTTAAGAAGTGTACTTCGCTCGATGACCGAAGTGTGCTTGTACGATTCAAAGGCTTTTACGCCAGCAGCAACCGCTGCATCAACATCTGCGGTGGATGAGCGAGGAATTTTGGTTAAAAGTTCGCCGTCCACAGGGGAAAGATTGTCAAAATATTCGCCACTCAAAGGTGGAACCCACTCACCGCCAATAAAGTTTTCATAACGAGGTTTATACGTTGGTTTGGAATATGCCATTTTTGCACCTTTCTAGTTAGAGTTATATAAGATAAAAATTATCTCTTTACAAACTCTAGTGCAGTAGGCTTTAACAACAAAGACAAAGAAGGAACTAACTATTTTTTTTAGATTGGATTAATGTTAATGAAAGCCATGTTTTAGGTACTTTAAACACGCTTCAAAGCTAGGAGCCACCACGTTATGCGAAAACATCAGGTTGTGTGTGAGGCCAAAATCTTCAATAGCCATACCCGACGTGTCACAATTGGTATCGCCTAAGTTGAGGATAGATTGAGTTTTTTCTTTCAAAGGGCGCATATCGGTAGAGTAAGCTAAAACGTGCTTGCCTAGTCCTTGTGCATAACCTACTTCCCAAACCGTACCACTGTCAGGCTCTGGACCACGAAAGGGAGAGAGATTGGCAATGACGATGTCGCATCTTTGTATCATTCTTTGATTTGCAAGGCGAATGGCTTCTGCAATTTCTTTGAGATTGTCCCCTGTTATGGTATTGTCAAGTGGAAAAAGCCCTTCATAACCATATTTTTTACAAAGAAGTTTATGAGAATTGCCAACTTCAAGTGCATTGGGTAAAAAGACTTCAGGACCTGCAAGATAGATTTTTTGCATGAAAAATTCCTTGATGAGTTGCCATAGTAAAAGTTTTGAGATTGTAACATAGAAGAGGTATCAAATTTTTTAGAAGGAAAATAAAAAAGTGGTGCGGATAAAGAGACTCGAACTCCCATGCCTCTCGGCACCAGATCCTAAGTCTGGCGTGTCTACCAATTTCACCATATCCGCACACAACAGTAGTAAATTTTGCGAAGCTGAAGCTCCGTCTTAAGGGTGGTACGCCCTACACGATTCGAACGTGTGACCTACGCCTTAGAAGGGCGTTGCTCTATCCAGCTGAGCTAAGAGCGCATCTTCTCTCGGTTTTAGGTGGTGCGCTCGAAAGGAGTCGAACCTACAACCTACGGATCCGAAGTCCGTTGCTCTATCCAATTGAGCTACGAGCGCATAAACCGCGCCACACAAAACAATGGGGTGAGTGATGGGGATCGAACCCACGACCCTCAGAACCACAACCTGATGCTCTAACCGACTGAGCTACACTCACCATCTAAAATTAATTCTGAGAAATAAGTGGTCGGGGCGAAAGGATTCGAACCTTCGACCCCCTGGTCCCAAACCAGGTGCGCTGACCAGACTGCGCTACGCCCCGACATTTAAAAAAACTTAAGTTGGTCTTTTTAAGGCTGAAATTCTATCCAAAATCCAGCCTTTTGTCAAGGAAAAGTTTTTAGCCTTTTTTGGAAAACTCGATAAGTCCCTCTGTTGGTGAGCTAGCCGTTGCAAAAGGCTTCTTAGCGATGCGCCCCGCAAGGAAGCTAGCACGTCCCGCAAGGACAGCATATTTCATTGCTTCTGCCATCATGATAGGGTTTTTAGCTTGTGCAATGGCCGTATTTGTCAGAACGCCATCAGCGCCAATTTCCATTGCAATAGCTGCATCACTGGCACATCCAATACCTGCATCGACAATGACAGGAATGTTAACGGCTTCTTTAATAAAAAGAACATTGTAACGATTTTGGATGCCAAGACCACTGCCAATCGGAGATGCCAAAGGCATAACTGCGGCACTTCCAGCATTTTCAAGGCGTTTTGCCATAATAGGATCATCGTTGGTATAGGTCATGATGGTAAAGCCATCTCGTGCTAAAACTTCACATGCTTTCAGGGTTTCCATGACATCGGGGTAAAGTGTTTTAGCGGTATCGCCGATGACTTCGAGTTTGATAAGGTCAAGTCCTGTTGCTTCTCTTACCATTCGAAAAAGCGTGATAGCATCTTCGGCGGTGGTACAGCCTGCGGAGTTTGGAAGGAGTTTTATGTCAGTGCCTTTGAAGTAGTCCATGAGATTTTCTTCGTTGGGATTGGTAATGTTAACACGACGCACTGCAACGGTGATAAGCTTAGAACCACTCGCGAGTGTTGCATCTTTCGTTGTTTGAAAATCAGGATATTTACCGCTTCCCACGATCAAGCGGCTTGCAAATTCAATATTGCCTACTTTGAGGATGTCGTTCATTTTTTAATTCCTATTGAGTAAATTTTTAACGGTTTCGGGAAGGAGCTCGTGTTCAAGTGTGTGAATTTTTTCTTCAAAATCTTCAAAACGCATTCCTTCAACTTTCTCAAAACAGCGTTGCGCGATGATCTCACCGCCATCAAGCTCTTCGCTAACGTAGTGAACGCTAATGCCTGCGACTTTCATCGGTGAATCAAAGCTCTCTTTTATAGCATTGCCTCCCTTAAAAAGCGGAAGGAGTGAGGGATGTAAGTTGATTGCTTTAACCTGTTTTGTGAAATAGGGCGTGAGAAAACGCATAAATCCAGCGAGTACGGTAAGTTCAGCGCCACTTTCATAAATTGCCGTTACAAGGGCTTCATCAAAGACATCACGGCTTGAATAGAGCGTATGATCGATAATGACGGGTTCAATGCCGTAGCTTCGTGATTTTTCGATTCCTGCGGCGTTTGGGCGATTGCAAATGGTGGTTGCAACTTCAATTTTACAGTGTTCAAATACTTTGTTGTGAAGGGTCTCGAGCAATTTTTCTAAATTACTGCCCTCTCCACTAAATAAAATAGCAATTTTCTTTATAACCATTTAAGACCTTTACAAATATCAATCGGAGTAAGCGCAAAATTATTACATGTAAACTTTTGTGAAACGAGTGCGTGAGCGAGTGTTGCGCTAATAGCAGCATCTTTTGGGGTATAGCCTTGGGCGAGGAGTGCTCCTATCATACCTGATAGCACATCGCCACTACCACCTTTTGCAAGGGAAGGCATGCCATAGGTGTTAATGAAAAGTTCGCCATTGTGTGCGATGATGGTGTTCGCACCTTTGAGAACCAGTACCACGTGCGGAAAGGCAAGACTAAAGCGTTTGGCGTGTTCAAAACGGTTGGCTTGGATCGCTTCAACACTGACTTTTTCTTTACATGTAAGCTCTAAAATTGAGCTAAATTCTTTGGGATGTGGGGTTAAAACGACAGGTTTTTTTGAGGCAATAATCTCCGTAATAAGCGGATGATGCGACAAAGAAGCGTCGATAACCAAGGGTAAAGTATTGGAGAGGAGAAGTGTTTTAAGAGCTTCTTCATCAAAAGGCATCTCAAGCCCCATACCGGCAACAATCACATTGGCATTTTTAGGAAGCGCTTCACTACTCATCAGATAAATGGGCAATTTTTTAGGTTTCTCGCCAAGAAGTGTGACAAGTCCTGCACCAAAGTGAAAGGCTCCCATGCCTGCAAGGCGCGCCGCACCCTCTTTGGAGCCTTGCACAATCGCAACATGTCCGAAAGTGCCTTTATTGGTGTTTTTTTTCATGCGAATGGGTAGCTTGAGGTCACTTTTGCGAAGTAAAAAAGTGGGGCTAGGCGTTTCATACTGATTACGGGCAATGCCGAGACCAGCGACTTTAATTTTTCCAACAGTATCTTTAACGTTGTCATTGAGCAAACCCAGCTTTAAAGCCCCCATTGTAATAGTCTCATGGGCTTGGAAAATGACGGGACTGAGCGTTAAATCACTGAGAATTCCGCTGGGGATATCGCAGGCTATTTTGTAGCCTTGCTTCGCGTTAAGGCGCTCTAGCAGTTTACATGTAAACTCGTCCAAAGGACGATTGAGTCCTGCACCAAAGAGCGCGTCGACATAGACATCGACATCAATGAGGTCATTGACGATGACCACCCCCACTTTTTTAGCACGTTCTAGTTGGAGTTTTGCAAGCTCTGATTTAAGCTCAAAAGGAAGATAGATGCTTACATTATGCGTACCATGAAGCAAACGTGCGGCGACAATGCCATCGGCACCATTGTTCCCCATGCCACACACAAAGAGCGCACTTTTTTTACATGTAAGCTTTTTTTTCACCGCACGAGAGAGGGCAAGTCCCGCATGTTCCATTAAAATTTCAGGGATAAGCTTAAACGTGGTGTAGCAACGCTTATCGAGTGTGTCAGTTTCTTCATAGACGTACTGCATTGGTTTCTCCTAACGCTTACGGAAGCTTAGAGCTTCAAGAAGATGCTCTTGCGCTATCTGCTCACTTTGTGCTAGATCGGCTATGGAGCGTGCGATGCGAAGTATTTTGTGAATGCTTCGCTGACTCAGTCCAAAACGGCTCTGTGCCATCTCTAGACTTTCATTTGCTTTGGCTTCAAGGGTACAAAAACGCATCGTGTTGTACTCATCTAGCTTGCCATTAAGTTCATTTTGCCCACGATTTTTTTGCATCACAAAGGCTTTTAGCACCTGCTCAAACATCTCTTTTGAGCTAAGGCCTTGCTCTTTGGAATTCTCTTCACTCATCTGAATGTACAGATCGATTCTATCCATAATCGGCTCAGAGATGTGGTTTTTATAACGATTGATTTCCACTTCAGAACAACGGCACTCATGCGTTTGGCTGAAAAGATTGCCGCATGGGCAGGGATTTTGTGCCGCTGCAAAGAGAAATTTGGTTGCGTAGCTTATTTTGGTATTGACCCGTGAAATGAGGACACGATGATCTTCCAAAGGCTCTCTTAGGCTCTCTAAAACTGTTTTAGAGAAGTTGGGAAATTCGTCGAAAAATAGAATTCCATTGTGAGCGAGGGCAATTTCACCTGCTCTACTTTGAGTGCTCCCACCGCCAAAGATGGAAGGGCGAGAGGAGGTGTGATGGGGAGAACGAAAAGCTCTCAAAGGGCTTAGTTCAACGTCTTCTTCTTGTAGGGATTGGTAGGCGTTTGACTCTAAAATTTCCTCAATGCTTTGAGGAGGCAAAATGTAGCGAAGGCGCTTGATGCTCATGCTTTTGCCACAACCTGGGCTTCCTTCCATCAAAAGGTTGTGCATACCAGCAGCAGCGATGAGCATAGCGCGCTTGGCTCTGTGTTGACCTAAAACATCGCTAAAATCAAGTGGAAATTGCGCGCTGTAAAAATACTCTTTACCTTCGATTTTCAAACTGTTTTCGCAAAAATTCTGATGCGGTGCAGAGGTTTCTGAATTAAAGCGTTTTTCTTTAAAAAAGAGCACGGCATCACTGAGTGTTTCAACACCAAATGCTTCAATATTAGGGATTTGCTGTACTTTTGAGAGAAGCTCACTTGGCACTAAAACACGAAGATTTGATGTATGTGAAGCTAAAGAGAGGATGATAGGAAAAATGGCATTGGTTTTTTTGATTTTTCCATCAAGCCCAAGTTCCCCAAAGATGAAAAAATCGTTACATGTAAAACGTTCTTTTTGAATAGCAATGAGTAGGGCAATGACCAAATCAAAGTGGCTTCCCTCTTTTTTGAGATCAGAGGGTGAAAGGTTAATCGTTATTTTTTGAGCAGGAAATTGGAAGTTAATGCTTGATAGGGCAGATTTTATACGTTCTCTAGACTCTTGAATGGCCAAATCAACCATTCCCACAATGCTAAAGCCAGGAAGGGAGCGCACCAACGTAGATTCAACGTCAACCTTGTAGGCTTTGTTGCCAAACAAGGTAGCACATTTTGCGTGCTTTACCTTGGATAACAAGGCAGCTTCATCCATTTATTTACCCGCTTTTTGCTTTTTTTTCCACTCTTTATCAAATTTTTTACGTTTTAAGTAAGAGAGTTTTTCGATGAAAAGACGTCCTTTGAGGTGGTCCATCTCGTGCTGTACGGCAATTGCCATCAGATCTGTAAACTCTTCTTCGCATCGATTGCCATTTCTGTCATAGTATGAGACTTTGATATGTTCAGCCCGCTCAATTTCATCGTAATAGCCAGGCACACTCAAACACCCCTCTTGATAGATAGTGCTACCATCTTTTTCAAGTATGACAGGGTTAATAATTTCATAGAGGTTTTCGATTTTTTGACACCCCTCTTCATCCACGAGGTTGATGATAAGAACATTCAAAAGAACGCCAATTTGAACAGCGGCAAGCCCAATACCTTCTTTAGCAACCATCGTTTCATACATATCATGCAATAAACTATGTAAATGCTCGTCAAAGTGTAGAACATCTTTTGACGATTCTCGTAGAAGCTTATTGGGATAAACTAATACTTCTTGGATCATATCTCCTCACTTGGTAGAGAAGGAGTGCAAACGATATATGGGACGTACTTTTTACCTGTATGAGGGAGCTCTTCAAGGGTAGCTGCTATAAATTCTTCAGCATTATGATCTGTATCTAGAGATACAATGGCAAGCTCAATGTCCGTTTCAACTTCACCTGTTCCTACGAAAAAGCTGGTTTGATAAACAAGTTCACTAATACGATCACACGCTTTTTTCGCACCTACAAGATCGGTATGTTTGAGAACCATCGCAAAAATTCCATCGCCAAAGTGAGCAACAACGTCACTTCTGCGAGATGTTTTAAGAAGGAGTTTCGCAATGTTTCGAACAACGATGTCTTTATCTTTTTTATTAATAATCTTCTCTAATGTGTCTTCTTTGACGCGTGCCAATACCAAAGAGCTTGGATGCGCGTAATTTTTAATGAGTTTGATCTCGTCTTGAAGTGATTTCATGAGGTAACGTCGGTTGTAAACACCATACTTTACATCAAAAATAGATTGGTTGTCGACCTCTTGTAGGATCGTTGTCGTTTTTTGATAATAGTCTTTTAAAAGATCAATTTGTTTGGTGGTTAAGCCAAACATTTTATTCAGATCTTCACTCAGTGAAGAGATAATATTTTGAATCGAAAGCGGGTTTGAGTTTGACTCGAGTTGTGTTGATCTTTTTTTAACAATCTCTTGCATCACATTAAGGTTGCGGTAAACAGTCGAAACAACTTGCATAATGTTTTTAATCTGCGCAAAACCCTCTTTGACTTCACGCTCAATGCGCGCATGATTTTCATCATTATTGGTACTTTCTAGTTCTAGAAAATCATTGATACGTTTTTTAAATGCCGCAGGTTTGCTCTCTAATAGTTTGTCAAAATAGATTTGAAAATTAGTAGGTGTGGGAGGGATGTTTTCATCTCCCAACACCTTCAAAACCAATGCAGCAAATTTTTCAAGCTCAACATTGGATGCTTGGGTGACAATAGGCTCTTTGGGAGGTGTTGGTGGTGGGGCTTGCTCAATGACATCTTCTTTCATGTCGATGTTATAAACACCCGTTTTCCCTTTTTCTTTATTGAAACGAACCATTGTTGACCCTCTTTGCTATGTTATTTAAAACTTTTATCTAATACTTTATCAATCAAACCATATTCGCAAGACTCTTCTGCACTCATGAAGAAATCTCTTTCAGTATCTTTAATAATTTTTGGAAGTTTTTGAGAACAGTTTTTTGCCAAAATTTCATTGAGCACTTGCTTCATTCTCAAAATTTCTTTCGCTTGAATCTCAATGTCTGTTGCTTGCCCTTGAGCGCCGCCTAGAGGCTGATGAATCATAATACGTGCATTAGGAAGAGCGTAACGCTTCCCTTTAGCTCCAGAACTAAGCAAAAATGCTCCCATCGATGCTGCTTGTCCGATACAAATGGTACTAATATCTGGCTTGATATAGTTCATTGTATCGTAGATGCTAAAACCACTGGTAATGACGCCACCAGGAGAGTTAATGTAAAGATAGATGTCTTTTTCAGGATCTTCTGCTTCAAGGAAAAGTAGCTGTGCTACGATGGAAGAAGCAACAACATCATTAATCTCACCACTGAGCATAATGATACGATCTTTTAAAAGGCGAGAGTAGATATCGTAACTTCTCTCACCTCTACCCGTTTTCTCTATAACGACAGGAACATAATAGCTCATTATTTACCTTTAGTAAAAAGCTTTGTGAAGAGTCTCTCTTCGATGATAGACATTTTAATTGCTGGAAGTACACCTTGTTTCTCATAATACTCTAGGTATTCTTTTGGATTTGCACCTTGTTGCATCGCTTCAAAGTAGATCATTTGAAGAACTTCTTGGTCACTAACATTGATGCTTTCTTGTTTTGCTAACTCATCAACAATGAAAGTTAATTTGACGCTTTTTTCAGAATCATTTCTAAATTCTTCTCTTTTTTCTTTGATTTTCTCTGGATTGCCAGCAAATTCTTTGATTTCTTCTTCGCTAAGTTTTCCAAAAACACTTCTCATTTGAAGGTCAATTTCTTGGTCAACAATATTTTCTGGAAGGTCTAGCGCGATTTTTGCCAAAATGTTTTCAACAAATTGTGGTTTAACTTCATCGTTAAAAAGTTTTGCAAGCTTTTCATTGCGAATTTCAGTCTCGATTTGTTCCTCAAGAACCGCTAGTGTTGGGTTTTCAACACCTGGAAGTAATCTTTTAATCATCTCTTCACTTGGCGTTTCAGGGATATCTTTAACTTTGATCTCTTTGAGAGTAATTTTAAAGGTGGTTGGTTTTCCTGCAAGGTCTTTGTTGCCGTAAGTCTCTGGGAACGTTACCGCGATTTCTTTGCTTTTGCTACTTACTTTCATACCAATGATAGCATCTTCAAAACCTGGAATGAAAGAGTTGCTACCGATTTCAAGTGTATAGCCTTCTGCTTTACCGCCTTCAAATGCGACGCCATCTAAGAAGCCTTCAAAGTCAATCACAACAAAATCGCCTGATTTAACAGCACGTTTTTCTTCAACGGTTTTAAGTTCAGCAACAAGTGCCAAAGTTTTTTCAAGTCTCTCGCTAATCTCTTTTTTAGTGACTTTAGGTGCTTTGTATTCAGGTACGCACTCTTTGTAGCCCTCAACATTGATTGTTGGTCTAAATGAAAGTTTCATAACAAGCTCTAATCCGCCATCTTTTTCTTCAAATTTTGAGAAACTAGGCTCTCCTACAACAAGGTCTGCTTTAACATCAAGTTCAGCTAATGCTTTTGTGTAAAGCTCTCTAAGTGCTTCTGTTTGTGCATCTTCTTTGAGTTGTTTGCCGTAGCGTGCTTTAACGATATGTGCAGGAACCTTTCCCTTTCTAAAACCATCAACTTTCATATTTGAAGCAGCAGATGCAATCATCTTCTCTTCTTTTTTTTGCAATAGCGCTGGTGAAATGGTTGCCTCAACTGCAGCATTAGCACTATTTGTACGGTTAACTTTAATTTGCATAAAATCCCTTTTCGATATAAAATTTTGCTCAAATATAGCAAAAATTTGCTTTTAAGTCGCTTTTTATCCATTAAAAAGCAAAATAGAGATAAAATATCTCGTCTTAATTTTAACAGAAGTGAATCATAATGCACAGACAAGAAGAGTTTGAACAAGCTGTCAAAACAATGCTTGAAATTATTGGTGAAAACACCCAGCGTGAGGGACTTTTAAAGACCCCAACACGTGTTTTTAAAGCGTATGAATATATGACACAAGGGTATCATCAAAGCCCTAATGATGTATTGGGCGAAGCACTTTTTGCGAGCGACAATAATCAAATGGTATTGATTAAAGATATAGAGTTTTATTCGATGTGCGAACATCACCTTTTACCGATTATTGGACGAGCTCATGTTGCGTACATTCCTAATGGCAAAGTTGTAGGACTTTCCAAAATTCCTCGCATGGTTGATATTTTTGCGAAACGTCTTCAAATTCAAGAACAACTTACCGAACAAATCGCTAAAGCAATTGATGATGTCATCGCTCCTAAAGGCGTGGGTGTTGTCATTCAAGCGCGTCACATGTGTATGGAGATGCGAGGTGTTGAAAAAACACACTCTAACACTACAACATCAGCACTTCGTGGACTCTTTCTCAAAGCAGACACGAGGAAAGAATTTTTTGATATTATCAACGCACCGCAGGCTAATCGCTACTAATGCCACTCGAGCGCCTTAAAAAACAACTTCATGGAAAAAGCCTCTCTCCTATGTTTGGCACCATCACCAAAATTAGCTCCACGACCATTGAGGCGTGTGGGTTAAGACCTAGCATTGGGGACATCGTCAAAATCGTCTCTTTAGATAGCCATAAAAATGAACTTGGCATGATCACTGAAGTAGATCGAAACTCCTTTTTTATCTCACCTTTTGGCTTTATTGAAGGGTTTAAAATAGGCGACAAAGTCTTTATCAGCGAGCAAGGCATGATGATCCCTGTAGGGGAAGAGTTGCTTGGACGTGTGGTTGATCCGTTTATTCGCCCCAAAGATGGCAAAGGAACGGTAGGTGCAATGTCTATGGCGCCGATTATGAAGGCGCCACTTGATCCGATGAAAAGAGGACTCATCAATGAGCCATTTCGTGTTGGCGTGAAGACGATTGATGGACTTTTGACCTGTGGCAAAGGTCAGAAAATGGGCATCTTCGCGGGAAGTGGTGTGGGTAAATCCACACTGATGGGTATGATTGTAAGAGGCTCAGAAGCGCCGATTAAAGTGGTTGCTCTCATAGGCGAGCGTGGGCGTGAGGTTCCTGAGTTTATTGAAAAGAACTTAGGTGGCAACCTTGACAATACCGTGATCGTGGTCGCGACCAGCGATGATTCGCCTTTGATGCGAAAGTATGGTGCTTTTAGTGCCATGAGCATCGCAGAGTATTTTAAAAATACAGGCAGAGATGTTTTGTTTATGATGGATTCGGTTACGCGTTTTGCGATGGCACAGCGAGAAATTGGTCTTGCCCTTGGAGAGCCGCCGACGTCTAAAGGCTATCCTCCATCGGTTTTGGCACTTTTACCACAATTGATGGAGCGAGCGGGAAAAGAAGAGGGCAAAGGCTCTATTACAGCGTTCTTTACAGTACTTGTTGAGGGTGATGATCTTAGCGATCCGATTGCGGATCAATCCAGAAGTATTTTGGATGGTCACATCGTGCTCAGTCGTGAGCTCACGGATTATGGTATTTATCCGCCGATTAGCATTCAAAACAGTGCATCAAGGGTTATGGGCGATGTCATTGACGGTGAGCATAAAAAAGCGGCGATGCGCTTTAAACGGCTCAACTCTATTCTGAAAGAGAACGAAGTTCTAATTCGTATCGGTGCGTATGAAAAAGGGAACGATAAAGAACTGGATATGGCAATTAGTAAAAAAGAGAAGATGAATGGCTTCTTACAGCAAGACCCTGAAGAAGTTTTTGAATTTGAAGCAACGGTTGCAGAGTTAAAACAGATCATTGCCTAAATTTCTTTAGTATTTTTTAATATAGAAAGTAATAGTATTCAAAAATTAATTAGGATAAAGTTTATCCTATATAGAATGGAGCAATAAGACGATGAGAGTCTATTTAGATAATAACGCGACAACCATAGTTGATCCTAAAGTTTTTGCTGATATGGAACCCTATTTTTGTCAAATGTACGGTAATCCAAATTCTTTGCATCAATTTGGCAGTGAAAGTCATCCCGCCCTCCGAAAAGCGATGGATCAGCTTTATGCGGGTATTAATGCGAGCGATGATGATGATATTGTCATCACTTCCTGTGCCACCGAGAGCAACAACTGGGTCATTAAAAGTATTTATAACGACTATATTTTAAACGGTGACAAAGATCATATTATTACCAGTGAAGTCGAGCACCCTGCGGTTGGCGCATCCTGTAAATTTTTAGAAGGGCTTGGCGTTAAAGTCACCTACCTTCCTGTTAATACTGATGGTGTCATCAGTGTCGAAGATCTTAAAAATGCTATTACGGATAAAACAGCACTTGTCTCTATTATGTGGGCAAACAATGAAACAGGCATGATTTTCCCAATCGAAGAGATTGGCGCCATTTGTAAAGAAAGAGGCGTTTTATTTCACACAGACGCTGTTCAAGCTATAGGAAAAATTCCTGTAGATGTTAAAAAAGCCAATGTTGATTTTCTCAGTTTTTCTGCTCATAAATTTCATGGACCAAAGGGTGTTGGTGCTCTTTACATTAAAGGTGGACAACAACTCTCTCCTTTCTTTCACGGCGGTGAGCACATGGGTGGACGCCGTAGTGGAACACTTAATGTTGCTGGCATTGTGGGTATGGGTAAAGCGATGGAACTTGCCGTTGAAGCACTTGATTTTGAAAAGAGTAATGTTAGACGTTTGCGCGACAAACTAGAAGATGCACTTTTACAAATTCCCGAAACGATGGTTGTTGGAACAAAAGAGCAGAGAGTTCCCAATACGATTTTGATCAGCGTTAAAGGAATTGAGGGTGAAGCAATGCTTTGGGATCTTAACCAGAGTGGAATAGGCGCTAGTACAGGAAGTGCGTGTGCGAGTGAAGCGCTAGAATCTAACCCTGTTATGGAAGCTATAGGCGCAGAGGCTGATTTGGCTCATACGGCTCTTAGACTTTCTCTTTCACGTTTTACAACAGAAGCTGAGATTGATTTTGCAATTGAAGTGATTCAAAAAGCAGTTGTGAGACTTCGTGCCATTTCAAGCACGTACGCGTATGCCCCAGAGTGGCACGTTAGTAAATTATAATTCAATAACGAATAGAGGATAACAAAATGGCAAAAAATAGTTTAATTGGCGGCTCCATCTGGGAGGAATACAGCCAAAAAGTACAAGATTTGATGAACCATCCACAAAATATGGGTGAGTTGACAGAAGAAGATGCTAAAAATATGGGCGGAAAGCTCATTATTGCAGATTTTGGCGCCGAGAGCTGCGGTGATGCGGTTAGACTTTACTGGATCGTTGATGAAGCAACCGAAGTCATTAAAGCAGCAAAATTTAAAAGTTTTGGTTGCGGTACTGCGATTGCAAGTTCTGACACAATGGCAGAGCTTTGTATCGGCAAAACGGTTTCCGAAGCGGTCAAAATTACCAACATTGATGTTGAAAAAGCGATGCGCGATACGCCAGATATTCCTGCTGTTCCACCTCAAAAAATGCACTGTTCGGTTATGGCGTATGATGTTATCAAAGCCGCTGCAGCTTCGTATAAAGGGGTTGATGCCGCTTCATTTGAAGATGATATTATCGTGTGTGAATGTGCGCGTGTTAGCCTTGGAACCATTAAAGAAGTGATTAAAATCAATAACCTTAAAACCGTTGAAGAGATCACCAATTACACCAAAGCAGGTGCATTTTGTAAATCGTGTATCAAGCCTGGTGGGCATGAGGCAAGAGAATATTATCTTGTTGACATTTTAAGAGATACAAGAGCTGAAATGGAACACGACCATCTTCTTGCAATTTCAAACTCAAAAATTGAAGGAAGCAATACAGTTAATTTTGATGATTTAACAGTAGTCAAAAAATTCCAACAAATTGAAGCCATTATTGATGAAAATATCCGTCCAATGCTTGTTATGGATGGTGGTAACCTTGAAATCCTTGACATCAAAGAAGGTAGTGATGGCATGACGGATGTTTACATCCGTTATTTAGGCGCTTGTAGTGGTTGTGCAAGTAGCTCTACAGGCACGCTTTTTGCGATTGAAGCCGTACTACAAGAGAAATTAAGTAAAAATATACGAATATTACCGATCTGATTTAATAACGTCTTTTGGGCTTTGCCCAAAAGACTGCATTAGCCACTAGAGCCCTAAAGCTAGCCTTATTTGAGGCAGAGTTTTTTAGTGGTTAAATCTCAATTTCATAAGGAAATATTCGTGGCAAAAGTTGAATTTTTAGGACCTCTTGGTCGCCCTAGTATTGAAGTAGATATTTCAAATCTCAGTGAACTCAAAACCTTTTTTAAAGACGATAAAGAACTTCAAGACTGGCTTGCCATCTGCGCAGTTGCCGTAAACGATACGCTCGTTTGCGATCTCAATGTACCCCTTTCTAAAGAGGACAAAATCTCACTTCTCCCTCCTGTTTGTGGAGGTTGATCTATGTTAGAACTTCACGATGGATCTTTACATGTAAACACTATTTTGGCAGATTGGTATGCCAAAATAAGCGATAAAAACTATGGTGCTTTCATCCCTTTTGTAGGTATCGTTAGAGATGAAGACGGCATAGAAGGGCTAAGTTTTGACATTTATGAGCCTATTTTAAATAACTGGTTTAACGCATGGCAAGAGAGAGCCAAAGAACAAAATGCTTACCTTCTTATGGCACACTCGCGTGGTGATGTTCTCAACCATACTTCAAGTTATATTGCCGCAGTTGTCTCTCCTAAACGGAAAGTTGCCCTTAAAATGATTAATGATTTTGTCGAAGACTTTAAAGCCAATGCACCGATTTGGAAGTATGACTTGGTGAATGGCAAACGCGTTTATGCCAAAGAGCGTTCACACGTGCTCAGTGGCTCTGGACTTTTAAAGGCAGACGCATGAGCAAGAAGACTTTCCTACCATTTGACGAAACGCTTAAAGCACTCGAAAACTCCATAAAAACAGAAATGGGTATTGAAAATATTTTCATAGGCGATGCGCTGGGTCGCTTTCTTGCGGTTGACGTTGTCGCACAGGAAAATAACCCAACGCACGCAACCTCTTCGATGGACGGTTATGCCATTCGTTTTACCGACCAACAACTAGGCTCACTCACCATCAGTGATTTTATCCCTGCGGGGACTGAAACGCATGGTGTCGTACACAAAGGTGAGTGTGTTAAAACATTCACTGGCACACTGATGAGTGAAGGCAGCGATACGCTGATTCCCATTGAAAATGTCGAAGTTAAAGAGGGTAAGATTCACATCACTTCCGCTGTGTCCAAAGGCTTTGCGGTTCGACCCGTAGGTGAGAACTACAAAGCGGGTGAAGTGCTCATTAAAAAAGGCACAAAAATTGGTTTTGCTGAAATTGGGGTGATGGCAGAAGTGAGTATGGTGCAAGTCGAAGTCTTTATGAAACCTCGCATCGCCATTCTCTCAACCGGCAATGAAATTTTGGACTTTGGTGAACCAAAAATCTCAAGTGCTCAGATCCGCAGTTCCAACCATGTCACCGTTGAAGCAATTTTACGCCAATTAGGCTGTGAGTGTATGCGTTTTAAACTCATTAGAGATGATCGTGATCTCATCGAGCAACAACTCAGACAAGCGCTCATGTGGAGTGACATCGTCATCACCACGGGTGGCGGAAGTGTGGGAGACTTTGACTTTTTGCAGAGCATTCTCACCGACATGAAAATCGAAAATATCATCGATGGCTCGTACATGAAACCAGGTCGCCACATCCGTGTGGTCAAATCGGGTCACAAATACATCTACGCACTTCCAGGCTTTCCCTACAGTGCTTCGGTCTGTACCTTTTTATTTATCGCTCCGCTGCTACGCAAAATGCGCGCGCAAACGTTTGCCTTGCCAACGATTAAAGCGTTTATGGGCGAACTCTATAAAAAACGCTCCAAATTTGTGGAATTTACCGCGTGTAATCTTCGCTTTGACCAAGGGCAACTGACCGTTGACCTAGAAGGCAAAAAAGAGGGCAGTAGCGCCATACTCAATAACCTTTTAGACAACCCCGTTCTTTTACGCGTTGAAAAAGATGTCCAAAAAATTGAAAAAGGCGAGATGGTTGACGTGGTACTGCTGGACTTGTAAAAGTCTGGCAATACTCACTCCCCCCAGAAAGGTTTTTATGGATAACACACTGTTCGATAAAACCATCACCTGCCCTTACTGTTGGGAAAACTTTTCAATTTTCATTGAACCCAGTAGCGAAGTGGGCGAGAGTTATATTGAGGACTGTTATGTCTGCTGTCGCCCCATCGAAATTTATGTTGCATCGAAACATGACGACTTTGTGGATATTCGTGTTAATCGTATAGAGGGAAATGAGTTTTAATAGAAATTTTAGTTCTTTTTAGATTTGAATAACCGGATAAGAAGACTTATAATTAAAATAGGGGATATTAAATAGTTAAATATAGTCCCCCACCACATATAGTCAGTATGCCATGTAGTTGAATTTTTTGGATCGTATGATATTTCAATTTTTGCATTGATATCTTGCAATTCAGGTATTGGCTTTAAGATTTCTATTGTTAGAATATAATCACCTGGATAAATTGTTATAGAGTCAATAGTCCTATATATCCGTTCCTTTGTCCATAAGTGTGCACCATATGTTTGTACATCTCTTTGAAAAATAACTTTTTTAGATTCATTTGAAGTTAATGACCATTTTAGAGGTATAACTACTCCTGTCTTATTGTTTGCTAATGAACCACCAACTAATTCATTGAGTTCCATAATCTCATGAGTTTTTCTACTAAAGCTTAAATCAAATTCATAAATTTCTGGCATACGAATTTCAATTTGTTCTGTTATTTTTCCTGCAGGATTAAGCGAAATTTGAGTTTCTAGAGGTTTCTTACTGTAGTAATTTACAAATAACATATGTACTGGGTAGTGTAGAAAAAGAAATATTAAGCAAATATAGATGTACCGCTTTCGCAAATATATCCTTTAATAATTTATTTCGATAAGGATTATATCCAAGTTATCTTTTTCATAAATAAATATAAAATAAAATTTTAGGGCTATTTATCAAAATAGCCCTATCCAACTCCAGTACGTATAAACCATAATCGTACAAAAAACCGCACCAAACAGACTCATGATCGCACCCACTTTAATCAATTCACTGGACGTAATCTCTTCCGTTGCTAGACCGATGATATTGGGAAGGTTCGAGACGGGGAGTAGGTATTGGTGGAGCATATTCATGGCAACTAAGAGAACAAATGCGGTAACTTGCATGCCAGCATTGGCGGGAAGGGCTGCAACGGCGATGGCATGGGCGATGACTACGGGCGTTAATGCCGTTGTTTTAGGACCCGCACCTGTGAACAAGACTTGAAGTGCAAGCATCAGCCAGATAAAAATGACGACTTGTAGTTTGACATCCAATGCTAAAAGAGGGTGAAAAAATGTAGTAGCAAGCCATGCGGCGGCACCCGTTTTAACGAGCAATGAACCCATAGACAAACCAGCCCCGTACACGATGAAAACATTCCAAGGGACTTTTTTCTCAGCCTCTTTCCATGTCATAACTTGTGTTGGAACAGGGGCTATCATCGCGGCAACGGCAAGGAGCGCCACAAGCGTGGTGTCAAGTCCGTGGAGTTTGTCAGTAGCCCATAACAGAAGCGTCATGATAAAAATGATGAAAGTATAGATCTCTTTTGAGCTCATTTCCCCCATAGCGGTTAACTGCTTTTGCATGACATCTTGACCTGCTGATATGTCTTTAATGTCGGGCGGAAACATCTTAATAATCATATATGTTGCGATTAAGCCCATAAGGAGTGCTGGTGGCATGCCGATCTTAAACCACTCCATCCAGCCTACGGTTACTCCCGTTGCATTTTTGATAAGACTGACAGAGATAGGGTTGGCGGCATGAGAAGTCATAATGCCCATACAGTACATCGTTCCTGCAACGGTGACAATATAAATCAAGCCTTTTACAAGGGTACTTTGCCCTTTTTCGACACCAAAGGCTAAACCCATCGAGGTGATAATCGGTAAAACTAAAAGCGTTTTAGCTGCAAGGGAAGGAATAAAAAAGGTCATGAGAAGGGTCACTAGCGAGATCGCCCAGTATAAATTGATAGCCGATTTTCCTATCTTGCTTACAATGATGAGCGCAAGCCTTTTGGAAAGCCCCGTATCACCCATACATGCCGCCATAATCATACCCAAAACGACAATCCAAACGCCTGTTGAGGAATAACCGATCAGCGCTTCGCCAATTTTTCCTGCGCCAAAAAGGACTAAAAAGGCAATGATTAAAAAACCGCTCTGTGCATCATCGAGAGCTTGCGTAATCCATACAATAATGGCAAAGATGCCAACGCCAAGCGCTACTTTTCCTTTAAAATTGAGTCCTGCCATTTCTGGGGTGAGATAAATCATGGAAAGCATAGCAGCTAAAGCCAAAACAATAAAGATAATTTTTTTGGTGTTAAACATATCAACCTCCTGTGTGCGCTTTAGATGTTAAGTGCAGATTTGATAACTGAAGTAGAATAAGATAAGAAACCTTAAATTTAATGTAAAAAAGGGTTGAGGTCATCCTTTACATGTAAAGTGTTCAACGCTCTTTATGTTTTTGCACATTAATCAAATTCTATCATTGTCAATGTCGTGACAACACCTTTAACAGTGGCACTTTGCTCGTTCTAGAACTAAATTTGTCAATTCAACCACTAAGATAAAATTTAATTCAAAATGCGTTATGATTGGAAGATGCCGTATATTTTGTCGCAGGGAGCCTTATGGTCACTTTCATCTCAAAAAAACAAGCGTTAGAGATACTTTATCGCGAATTAACGGATATATCTCCTTTGCCTATGCACGTTTGGGAAGATGCGTCACAGTACTTTTGTCTCAAAACGCTTCCTAAAGGGGCGCATCTGTTTGACATTGGCGATAAGGTCAAAGATTTTTATTTTTTGATTCAAGGGTTGGCACGCTACTACTACATCAGCGAAAATGGTAAAGAGTTCAACAAGTCGTTTGCGGAAAAACCGGGGCATCTTTTAAGCAGCATCTCCTCTGTTTCGATGAAGGAGGAAGTCTCTCCTTTTGGTGTGGAGGTACTGAGTGAGTTTACGGTGCTGTGCATCAGCTATGAAAATTTTAGAGTGCTGAGTGCAAAGCATCAAGCGTGGAATGATTTGATGTTGCGTATTTACGAGCGTTTGATCGTCAAAAAAGAGCGCAGGGAAGCGGACTTTTTGCTTTTGAGTGCGAAAGAGCGCTACATGAAATTTTTAAACGACTATTCGATGATTGAGAGTGCGGTTGCTAATTATCATATTGCCTCGTATCTTGGCATCACGGAAGTGGCACTTTCACGCATTCGCAAAGAGATGAAATTAACTTAGGTTAATGACAAGAACTCCTTTTAACGGTATGATTTCGTATCTTTATTAAGGAATGATGTATGCGGTTAAAAATTGCGGATAAGAACGATGTAGATGGCATCTTTGCGCTTCATTCAAAATATCAAATTGATTCGATTTTGGAAGAAGACAAAAAAGACGGTTTTGTAACCACGGCGTTTAGCAAAGAACAACTGAATGATATTATCGAAAAAGAACAAGGAATTTTCATCGCACTGCAAGAGGGCAAAGTTGTCGCTTATGTGATGTCTGCTTCATGGCAATACTGGTCACCATGGCCGATATTTGCGCAAATGATCGAAAACTTACCCAATCTTTCGTATCTAGGACAAACGCTTAGTATTCACAACTCGTACCAATATGGTCCCGTGTGCGTCGATAAAAGCGTGCGAGGTAGTGGCGTTTTGGAAAAACTGTTTAATTTTGCGCTGGAGAGCATGCAAAAGCGCTATCCTATTTTGGTGACATTTATCAATAAAATCAACGCTCGCTCATACGCGGCACATACACGAAAAATCGGCTTGGAAGTGATTTGCGAGTTTCCATTTAACGGCAATAATTATTATGAGCTGGTTTTCGATACTTCTAAAAGAGTATGTGCGGGTATATGAAGGGGGTTGTGTAAAATTTAACGTTACATGTAAAGCGTTCAACGCTCTTTATGTTTTTTCCCATTAAACGAAAAAATCGTTTGAAGATTGATCTTTTTTCCACCTTGCAAGATCAAAAATTCTTCATATTCTATCATTGTCAATGTCGTGACAACACCTTTAACGGTGCTACTTTGCTCATTTTCCAGATAGACAATGGTTGAGGGGATTTTTCGCTCTATGGCGACCATGAGTTGGTCGTAAAATTCGCAAGAGATGGGTGTGTTCATGATGCTATGGCTAAAAAGCCAAGGTAGACAAAAATATAGCGCGCCAACTTGGCAAATCCAACGATGATGACAAACTTCCACCACGCATAACGGACGATGCCAGCAACAAAGGTGAGCGGGTCGCCGATGATCGGAAGCCATGAGAAAAGAAGGCTCCACGCACCGTATTTTTCAAAAAGAGACGAAGCTTTTTTGAGGTGTTTCTCTTTCATGTAGCCTTTAGAGAGGGCAAAATCGGTGGCGTATTTTCCAAGTACATAATTGACAAAAGAGCCTAATGTATTGCCAAGTGTCGCAACGGTTAAGAGTAAAAGAGGACTGAGATGGATTGATAGCAAGTAGACAAAAAGCGCTTCGCTTCCACCTGGCAAAAGTGTGGCAGAAGCGAAACTTGTGAGAAAAAGGGAGAAATAACTCACTGACTAGGAAATAACGGCTAAAATAGTCTCTTGGTTGGTGACATTGCGGTCGTATTTGACCACCAAAATTTGCTCACTTTCGTTGCGGTACCACTCAACAACACCAATAACGTGATGCAAATGCTCTGCACGAGTCAGATCAAAACTGCTGTAAGGAAGGTAAATGTTTTTGTTATGACTTGGATTTTTAAGGCTTGCGATTAAAAAGAGCCAGAGAATACAGATAATGAAGATAACCCAAGCAATTTCCATAATGCCAAAGTGCTGTAAGAAATAACCACCAAAAACACCACCAATAAATGTTCCAGCGTAACCAAAGGTGTTAAAAACACCTAGTGCTGCACCCTTTTGATGAACTTTAGCATATTTGCTTGCCATGGACTGCATCAGTGGTTCGTGCATGTTAAAGCCGATGAAAAAGACGACCACGCCCACGATAAACCATGGTGCTTTGTGTGCATAACCCATCATCACGTAGCTGATCGCAAAGAGTGCCACGCCGATCATCAGCATCTCTTTGGAGCGGTGTTTTTTCTCTCCTAAAATCGCGGAAGGTCCCATGGCGAGTACACCAAAGATCATGGCGGGTAGATAGACCATCCAGAGCTCTTTTTTGGCAAACCCAAACTCTTGCACCATAATGATAGGAATGACCATAAAAGCGAGCGTCATCATCCCTTTTTGAAGCATGTTGGTGATGTTCATCTTCATCAGATCTTTATCTTTCAAAATGTGTTTGAGCTCACGCTCATCCGCGCCGTAGTTGTGAATGATTTTTGGAGGGTTTGGCACTTTTGTATAGAGCACAATCATCGCAAAAATAGAGAGTGCCGCAGTAATAAAAAAGAGTTTATCAACCCCATAATAGCCGCCGATTATGGAGCCTAACATCATCGAAATGGCAAAACTAGCCGCAATACAGCCTCCCATGATCGCCATGGCATGACCTCTCACCTCTTCTTTGACCATATCGCTGATCATCGCAGTTCCTACAGCACCAATGGCAGCCGCACCTTGTAAGAAACGTCCAATCATAAGGCCGTAAATGGTACTGCTGTAAGCGCAAATAAGCGAACCAATGAGAAAAATGACCAGTCCAATAAAAATAGTAATTTTGCGTCCAATTTTGTCGGACATAATGCCAAAAGGAATTTGAAGTAACATCTGTGTAAGCGCGTACCCACCGATGGTGATACCGACTAACAATTCGTTAGAGCCTTCTAGGTGAAGTGCGTAAACGGAAAGGACGGGTAAGACGATAAAGAGACCTAAAAAACGAAGTGAAATAATAAGGCTGAGAGGGAAAATAGTTTTGAACATGAAAATGTCATTCCTCGAAATTTAATAAGGAAAGATTTTACCTTTGTTAAACTTTGAAAATTCTATGGATTCTTTGGGGTGAATTTGGAGCAAGGTTATTTTATGTTATAATTTTTAGATACGTTATTGAGTTTGAGGCGATAAAATCGAAGTAAAAAGCTCAAAAAAGTTGAAAAAATGTTTTAATGGATTGAAATGCGATACAGTCTCCCCCTTTTTATCTGTCTCCTGTTTGTGTTGAGCGGTTGTGCTCCAAAATCTGCTCCTAGCCCCCAAGATGAAGCTTTTGTAACTTCTCTCAAAGAACAAAATGAACGCTTTGAAAAGCTAAGTCAAAATGAAAATTTTGATGAATTGCTCTTCTTGTTTCGCCAAAATTGCGCGGCACCCTTGACTAAAAAAGTCTATGCCAATGTTTGTGAGCAATCCTTACATGTAAAAGATGCAAGAGCCTTTTTTCAAAACTCGTTTGAGTTAAAAAAGATCGATCCAAACGAGCAACGTTCGATGTTAACGGGTTATTATGAGCCACTGCTTCATGGAAGTATGAAAAAAAGCGCGCGCTTCAAGTACCCTGTGTATGCGAAGCCAAAAGATTTGGTGGCGATTGTGGGTGAAAATGATAAAAAGATGCGTGGGCGTTCGGTAAAAGGCAAAATGCTTCCGTACTATACCCGTGAAGAGATTGGAAAGCGTAAGCTCAATGCCGAGGTGCTCTGTTATGTAGACGATAAAATTGACCTCTTTTTTATGGAAGTGCAAGGCTCTGGCAGGGTTGAGCTCGAAGATGGCAAAGTCATTTTTATAGGCTATGCAGATTCCAATGGGCATCAGTACAAATCATTGGGTCGCGAGATGATGAACCGCGGTATTTTTGCCAGCGTTGATGAGATTTCCTTGCAGAGTATCAGAGCATGGCTTTTAGCGCATCCAAGTCAAATTGATGCTATGCTAAACACCAATCCAAGCTATGTTTTTTTCCGCAAAATGGAGCAAAAAGCAACGGGAAGTTTGGGGCTTGTCTTAACGCCTGAGCGTTCTGTCGCGGTGGATCGCAGTTTCATTCCACTAGGATCACTTTTAGCGGTTAAAAGTCATTCACCCAACTACAGTGTCGATAAATTTGTCTTTGCACAAGATACAGGCGGGGCGATCAAAGGTCCAAATAGGGCTGATATGTTTATGGGGTATGGCGAGCGGGCACAGTGGATAGCAGGCGAGCTTAAAGCGCCTCTTGAAGTGTGGATAATGCAGCCCAAATTTTAAACAAAAATCGGTACAATAAAGATTCATTTGAGTATTTGGAGCAGAGTTTGAGAATTATTTTAGCCACGTCCAATCAAGGTAAAGTAAAAGAGTTCCAGTCATGGATCAGCGAATACGAAGTCGTCGCTTATAGCGATATTATGGCGCCTTTTGAAATTGATGAGACAGGGACAACTTTTAAAGAAAATGCACTCATTAAAGCACGTGCCGTTTATGAGAAGCTAGAAGATAAAAATGACATCGTCTTAAGTGATGACAGTGGCATTAGCGTACCCGTTTTAGGTGGAGAACCGGGCATTTACAGCGCGCGTTATGCAGGCGTGAATGCGAGCGCAAAAGATAATTTGAACAAACTTATTCAGACGCTTAAAGACAGAGGGATTGCAAAAACGCCTGCCTTTTACACTGCGGCGATTGCGCTTGTATGTGCAAAAGGTGAATTTTGTGTCCACGGTTGGATGCATGGCGATGCCATAGCGGAGGCTCGTGGAAACAATGGTTTTGGGTATGACCCGATGTTTATCCCCTGTGGTTACAACCAGACACTGGGTGAGCTGGATGAGAGCGTGAAAAAAGCCTTTTCTCACCGAGCGCGTGCGTTAGAGCTCGCGCACATCGTTCTCAATAGTTTAAATTTCTTGCAAAATTCATTTTGCAAGAAGTGAAAGCACCAAAGGTGCGTGGGCATTCCGCCGAGGAAAACTTAGCGTTAGCGTAGCTTTTCGAGCTTTGCTCTAAAAGCGTGTTTAGAGTTCTAGAAAACTCTTATGAAATAAAGCAGTAATAAAAAAAGTCTATACTAGGCTTTTTTGATAATGGCTATGGTGCATAGCGCTTATTAAAGAAGCCTCATAATGAAACCTCAAAGGATAGAAATGGCAACAGTATTAATTATTGGTGCGGGTGGTGTCAGTCGTGTGGTCACCAAAAAATGTGCGATGAACAAAGATGTTTTTTCACATATTGTTTTAGCAAGCAGAACAAAGTCAAAGTGCGATCAAATCGCAAACGAGATCAAAGAATCTTTACATGTAGACATTGAAACCGCTGCGATTGATGCAGACAACGTCGATGCGCTTGTTGCGTTGATTCAAAAAGTCAAGCCAGCGTTAGTCATGAATATTGCGCTTCCATACCAAGATTTAACCATCATGGACGCCTGTGTTAAAACCAATGTACCTTACCTTGATACGGCAAATTATGAGCATCCAGATCTCGCAAAATTTGAGTACAAAGAGCAATGGGCAAGAGATAAAGCGTTTAAAGATGCTGGCATTATGGCGCTTTTAGGCAGTGGTTTTGACCCAGGTGTCACCAATGTTTTCTGTGCTTACGCACAACAATACCTTTTCGATGAGATCAACTCTATCGACATCTTAGACTGTAATGCAGGCGATCACGGTTATGCGTTTGCAACCAACTTTAACCCAGAGATTAACCTTAGAGAAGTGAGCTCCAAAGGACGTTACTGGGAAGAGGGTAAATGGATCGAAACAGAGCCTGTTTCAGTAAAAATGGTCTGGGATTACCCAGAAGTGGGCCCAAAAGACAGTTACCTTCTCTACCATGAAGAGTTAGAGTCTTTGGTTCAAAACATCAAAGGGCTTAAACGTATTCGTTTCTTTATGACCTTTGGTCAAAGCTACCTCACTCACATGAAATGTTTGGAAAATGTCGGCATGCTTCGCATTGATGAAGTTGAGGTCGATGGTGTGAAAATCGTGCCAATTCAACTCTTAAAAGCGCTACTTCCAGACCCTGCAAGTTTGGGACCGAGAACCGTTGGTTTTACGAACATCGGTTGTGTCTTTGAAGGTCTAAAAGATGGCAAAAAACGCAAAATCTACATCTACAATGTGTGCGACCACCAAGCATGTTATCGTGAGACAGGTGCTCAAGCAGTCAGTTACACCACAGGTGTGCCTGCGATGATCGGTGCTAAGATGATGTTAGAGGGCAAATGGGCTGGCAAGGGTGTGTTCAATATGGAACAATTCGATGCAAAACCATTTATGGATGAGTTAAACACACAAGGGCTTCCTTGGAAAATTATCGAAATGAAACCAGAGGAAACGTTCGAAGTTAAATAGGTTTCTTGCAATGATGCAAGAAACCTCTGCCTTGCAAAGGCAAGCTTTAGTGCCATGAGCTTCTAGCGTAGCTTTTTTGGCTTTGCCTAAAAAGCGTTATAAAAATATGATCTCTCGCTCAAAGCTTTACATGTAAAGTTTTGAGCCTCCTCTTTGACACTTTACATGTAAAGGATCACCATGTCAAAAAAAGCAAAAATCTTATGGACAACCGATAACAAAGAAACCTCATTACTGATGGTCTGTCTTTATGCACACAACGCCATTTTAAAGGGTTGGATGGATGAAGTGGAAGTGCTGGTTTGGGGTTCTTCACAACGTTTAATCGCTGAAGATGCGGAAGTGAGAGCTAAAGTCGAATCGATGATAAGAGATGGCGTTAAAGTGGTGGCGTGTCTTAAATGCGCCGACACGATGGACATTACCGCGCCTTTGCAAACCTGTGGCATTGATGTCCATTATACGGGTGAATTACTCAGTTCATGGATTAACTCTGGCGAGACTGTTATTAGCGTATGAAAACAGTTTTAATCACGGGCTGTTCTTCGGGCATTGGTTATACCTGTGCACATGGGCTTTCAAAGCTAGGTTACACCGTTTTTGCTACATGTCGCAATGATGCCGATGTCAAGCGTTTGCAAGCCGAAGGGCTGAATGCTTTTAAGCTCGATTTGTGTGATTCTAGCAGTTTACATGTAGCGCTTGCTTGGATGCTCTCACAAACGGGTGGTCATATTGATGTTCTTTTTAACAATGCCGCTTACGGACAACCTGGAGCTGTGGAAGACCTTAAACGTGACGTGCTTCGTGAGCAGTTTGAAACCAATGTCTTTGGTACGCAGGAGCTTACAAACCTCGTGCTTCCTTATATGCGCAAACAAAAAAGCGGAAAAATCATTTATAACAGCTCTATTTTGGGTTTTGTGGCGATGAGTTACCGAGGTGCATACAATGCTTCTAAATTTGCGATTGAGGGTTTAGCGGATACCTTACGACTCGAACTTTATGGAAGTGGGGTGGAAGTTGTTTTGATCGAGCCTGGTCCTATTCGTAGCCATTTTCGCAAAAATGCACTGGCGAAGTTTTTAGCCAACATCGATCAAGAACATTCGGCGCACAAAGAGATTTACGCTAAAACACTTCAAAGGCTTCAAAAAAGTGGCGATAGTGCTTTTACGTTGGGAGCTGAGGCTGTTTTGGAGGTTTTAGTTCAAGCGATTGAGGCGAAAAAGCCGAAATTTCGTTACCTTGTAACCTTCCCCACCAAACTCTTTGTATGGCTCAAACGACTTTTGCCAACATCTTGGATGGATGTTATAGCGCGTAAAGCGGGAGATTAAAACTTAATGCTTTCTTGACAAAATATTTTTTGTTAACTATAATGACAATAAATTTTTTGTCAAAAGGCAAAGCAATGAAAAATGTTGTTGGTCAGGCGGTACGCGGTAAAGATTTTTGGGATAGAAAAAGTGAACTAGCCAAGATTTGGCAAGCCATTGAAAACGGCACCCATCCTTTGCTTGTAGCTCCAAGACGTGTGGGTAAAACTTCTATCATGTACAAAATTTTAGACGAACCAAAAGACGATTACGCTGTTGTATATGTCAATACCGAGTCTGCTGACAGTGAAAATGATTTTTGGCATAAACTTTTTAATGCGTTAATGGATGAAGAGTTTAAAAATAAAAATAAGCTCGTACTAAAATCTTTTTATGCTCGTATTAAGACCATTTCGATTAAAAAAATTAGCACTTCTGGTATCGAGTTTGATGATGGCAAAGTGCTTGATTATGCTGAAGCTTTTGAAGAATTAATCAAAGAGATAGACAGTGATAAAAAGCTGATTATTATGATGGATGAGTTTGCTCAAACGATTGAAAATATCATCAAATATGCAAGTATTCGCGAAGCAGAATCTCTGTTAAAAACCCATCGCTCCCTTCGTCAAAATCCTAAAATTACCTCTAAAGTTACTTTTGTTTATGCAGGTTCTATTGGTTTAGAGAGCGTTGTGGCAAAGCTAGATGCAATGAAGTTTATTAACGACTTAAATTCCATTAAAGTTACCCCTTTATCAAAAGATGAAGCGGCAGAATTTGCGCACTCTTTAAATACTTTGATAAAAAGTGACGAAATTTTTTATTTACTTGAGCGCATAGAGTGGCTTATTCCTTTTTATATTCAACTTATTATTCAAGAGATTCATGCTATTTGCCTTGAAAAATCTTTACATGTAATCTCCAAAGAGACTGTTGATCAAGCGATAGAACACGCCCTTGATCATCGAAATCACTTTGAACATTGGCTAGCGCGCATTAAAAGTGCTTTTGAAAAAGATGAGTTTAAATTTGCAAAAGAAATTCTAAATCTACTTAGTGATCAAGGCACATTAGAGTCTAAAGAGATAAGCAATCTTGCTGACAAATATGGACTGGAACATGAAGTTGCCAAAGAGATAATTCATGCACTGGTGTATGATGGCTACATCAACAATAACGAAAACCCTAAAATCTATCGCTTTAACTCTCCTATCTTAAAACTATGGTGGTATAAAAATGTCGCAAATTAACTATTCTCGGTATAAATACACACCCGATGAGATGAATGAAGAGGATTTTTTATCACGATTTGCGGTGCGTAAGGAAATTGTGGAAACCATTTTTAGTGACCTTAAAACATCTGATTATAACGTGCCAAATCAAAACTATCTGATCATCGGTCAACGAGGGCAAGGAAAGACAACACTGCTTCGCAAACTTCAACTTGATGTTAAAAATGATGTGTCGTTGTCGGCATTTTTACTCCCTGTAAAATTCGCCGAAGAGCAGTACCAGATTCGCTCATTGTGTCGATTGTGGGAAGAGGTAGCGGAGTACCTTCAAGTCATTTACCCAGAGATTTTCCCTACCATTTCCGATGATATGGAAGTGCATTATGAGGACGAAGATTATGAGCTCAAATGTTTTGATCTTTTAGATAAAGCCATCAGAGCACAATCCAAAAAGCTTCTTTTGCTCATCGACAACATCGATGAACTACTAGAAAAACTGAGTAAAAAAGAGCAACACAGACTTAGAGAAATTTTGCTGAGTTCTTCAACGCTTCGCATTGTCGGCGGTTCAACGAAGATGATTGAGCAGCATTTTGACTATAGTTCACCTTTTTACCAGTTTTTTAAGATCATTAAATTAAAAGGGCTTAGTTTTGAGGAGAGCAAAGAATTTTTACTTGCCATTGCTAAAGAAGATCAAAAAGAGAGAATCACCTCTGTTTTGGAAAAAACACCTGAGCGGGTTGAAACGCTGAGACGTTTGACAGGTGGTGTGCCCCGAACACTCGTGATGCTTTTTGACATCTTTTTAGATGAAGAGGGCAATGCATTTGATGACCTTTTAAAAATTCTTGATGAGGCAACACCGCTTTATAAACACCGCATGGATGACTTGCCCCCACAACTTCAAGATATCGTCCATACCATCGCGATGAATTGGGATGGCATGTTCACGAGTGAAATTGCTAAAAAAACAAAGTTGGAGAGTAAAGCGGTCTCGTCCCAACTCAAACAGCTTGAAAAATACGAGATCGTCGAGTCTGAATCCGCAGGCAAAAATAAAATCTATAAAATCAGAGAACGCTTTTTTAACATCTGGTACTTGATGCGTTATGGTCGCAAAAAAGATAGACAACGAGTTGAATGGTTGGTGAAGTTTTTTGTCTCATGGTTTAGCCAAGAAGAGCTTGAGAATAGGGCTAAAAACTTAATAGTGACGATGAAAAATGGTAATGTTAAAGCACCTTTTGTGCATATCATGACGGAGGCTTTAAGTTATACGGGAAGTTTAGAATTAGCAACAGAATATCGGTTGAAACAAGCTGCAAAAGAATGTTTAGAAAAACAAAATTCTGAACTAAGTAAAGAGCTATCCCAATCTGAATTTGAGTTACTATTAAAAGCTAAAGATTTGAATATTGAGAAGAAAATACCAGAGGCTCTTAATGTATTAATACAGTCAAAACGTGCTAGTAAAAATATTTTAGCCTATATTGGGCATCTTTATCAGAGTATATCTGATTTTACTAAGGCGGAGCAATATTATAGAGAAGCTATTGAAAAAGGTGATATGTTTTCATATAGCTTCTTAGCAAGTGTTTATTTTGAAAATTCTATTAAAAGAGAAGATGCTCTTTCATATGCTAAAAAAGGCTATAAGTTTTGTGAGGATGATCATAATACATTTGTTTTAGCGATGATTCTTATATGGTGCGAGAGTTTTCAAGAAAGTTATATTATTTTTGAAAAATATTTAACATCAAAAGAAGCTAAAAAGGAACAAGAGATCTTTGTGCAATGGTTTTTATCTCTTCTTATGGCAAAAGGACAACTCTATCAAACTAAAAAATTCATGGAAATGCCAGAGTATGAGTTGAAAGAACGCTTCAAACCGATATGGTATGCACTGATGAAACTTATGGCAAAAGAGTTTCCCTATGAGTTTGAAAAAATGGGAAGTGAACTTGCTGAAAGTGTTGAAGAGATTTTAGCTAAAATTGAATTTTATAAGGAAAGATACAAAATTTAAGATTAAGATAAAGCCCTAAAATAGGGCTTTATCTCATGTTCTAAATTTATTGAGAATCGCGTTGAGTTTTTCAGTCAACGAGTTAAGATGCTCACTCGCTCCTGCTATTTCTTCAACACTTCTGGTATTTTGGGTTGAAAGCGTGTTGATTTCTTCAATTTTACTCACGATCTCTTCGATCTTCGAGCCGGTACTAATATAATCGGTGACCGTTTTGTCGTTTAGGTTGGTTGCAAACTCCATAATATCAACGGTCGTATTGATTTTTTTGCCAACATCTTCGGCAATAACAGAGAGCTCTTGAACTTCTTTTGAGTTTCTATTCATCTGTTCGCTACTGTCCATGATAGCTTGAACAATGACATTGATGGTTGCATTGATCTCCACTAAACTTTTTTGGGTACGTTCTGCTAACGTGCGCACTTCGTCGGCAACAACCGCAAAACCACGTCCATGCTCTCCCGCACGTGCTGCTTCGATGGCGGCATTAAGTGCTAAAAGATTGGTCTGATCGGCAATATCACTGATGACCGTGAGAACATTTTTGACCTGATCGGCATCGCTGCTTAATTGTTGGATCTTTTGAGCAAGCTCCATTTCCGTATGTGCGCTATTTTGAACGCGTTCGCCTAATTGTTGGACAAATCCCCGAGCTGTTCTTAGCTCTTTATTGGCTTTGATAACTTCTTCTTTGGACTCTTTTGCTTTGGCAACAGAAGTGGTTATCTCTTGTTTGATGGTGTTAGACATCTGTGTTGTTTGGTTAATAATTGTGGTTGAGTCTTCCACACGTTTTCCTACTTGAAGCGTTGTGACAGAGAGTTCGTGTGCTATAGAAGCATTTTCACTACTGGTATCTTTAGCAAGGGCAATGGTTGAGCGTACTTTTTCAATAAAACTATTGATCTCTTGAGAAGCTCCACCTATTTCGTCATTGTTTTTAATCTCAAGCTGTTTGGTAAGATCCCCATCGCCTACCGCTAAATTGTGCGCGGTTGCTTTTAGGTTAAGGAGTGGTTGTGCAATAAGACTTGTGATAAGAAAATAAATGGCAATAATGGCGATAATAGCGACAATAAATCCTGCCACAACGGTCTCAAACAACATATTGTTGATATTAGCAGTTATCTTTTCCCCTTGTTTGGCAGTATGTACATCAATGTTATCGATGTAAACACCAGAGACGATGATCCAATCCCATTCTTTAAAATATTTTGCAAACGCTATTTTTGGAGCATCTTTTTTAGTGGTAGGATGCGCAAAATTGTACGTTACAAATGTGCCTTCTTGAATATTTTTTGTAGCACCGTCAATGATCTGTTGTCTGTATGGGCGACCTTGTGAATCTTTATCATCAATTTTGATCTCTTTATCAATCCATGAAGGATTAATGGCATGAAATGCGTATTCATAACCGCCTTTACCATTTTTCTTGATAGCATAAAAATAGCCATCATCGGCGTATCTTAGTTTCTCTAAAATACGAATGGCTTCATCTTGAAAATGTTTTTTAATGCTTGAAGCATAATCGCCTGTTCCAATAACAAGATCTAAAGGCTCATAATAGAAGTTATAGGAGAGTTTTGGCTCGTCTTGCTTTGTTATAGGGTGAGGGAAAATAAATTTTGTTACGCCTGTGCCATCTTTTGCAGATTTTAGAATGTCTCTGATGATAAATGTGCCTTCTTTATCTTTCATGTCAATCAGATTTTTACCCACAAGCGCTTTGTTGATAGGATGAATGACATTGACACCTTCGAGATTATAGGCATAAAAGTAGCCTACATCGTTGTTATAGCGATATCCGTTTATGATGCCGAGAAGCATTGTTCTTAGTTCTGCTTGGGAGAGTTTGTCTTTGTTACTCTGATAAACATCATCTAAGATTTTTTTCAAGCTCATCGCATCGCTTTTGATCTTTTGTGCGATATTGGTTTCTGATGAAGAGGCTTCGTAAAAAGTATTAATGGCTTTTTCTGCCATCATCGTATAGGCTTTGAGTTCGTTTTTATTCATATCCAAAATCAGCTCACCCTCATTTTTGGTTTGGGTTTGACCTAGTTGGTTTGATTTGTAGATGACTACAACCAAAGAGACGGATGCGACGAAAAAAATTGAAACGATAAAAACGACTAGGGCTTTAACTTTAATACTGAGTGAGTTCATTACCTCTCCTTTTTGCTTCGAATAAGCATTTACCTTATATCGACTTATGACTAATATATGATTAAATTATGACTAAATTGTGTTGCAATTGTGTTGTATTGCATAATTAAGAGGAAAAATGTTACATTTAGTGTGTAAATTTGGGAGAAAAACATGGTAAAAATCAGCCGTATAGAAACGGTATTAGACGATATTCAAACACCAGCGTACGTGTGCGAAGAGATTCTTTTAGAGCAAAATTTGACTCTTCTAAGAGAGGTCAGTGAGCGCTCAGGTGCTACCATTTTGCTTGCCCTTAAGGGTTTTGCGTTTAAAGCACTCGCGCCACTTGTTGATAAATACCTGAGTGGTTGTACGTGCAGTGGACTTCATGAAGCTAAATTTGCCAATGAATACTTTAAAGGCACGATTCATACCTACTCACCTGCGTATAAAGAAGAGGATATTGATGAAGTGATTGAATTAAGCGATCATCTTATTTTTAATTCGTTCAATCAATGGGAAAAATACAAACATAAAGCGATTGGCAAAACAAGTTGTGGCTTGCGTCTCAACCCTGAAGTCTCTTCAAGTCCTGTCGATCTTTACAATCCTTGTGGGCTTTACAGCCGCTTGGGTATCACCAAAGAAAATATGCAGTATGACAAGTTAAAAGGTATTGAGGGGCTACATTTTCACGCGCTTTGCGAACAAGATGCGAGTGCTTTGGAAGAGGTCTTAAAAGGATTTGAAAAACGCTTTGGAGATTTGATTCCTCGTATGAAGTGGGTCAATTTTGGAGGAGGGCATCACATCACGCGTGAAGGGTATAATGTCGAAAAACTCATCAAAATCATTAACGATTTTAGAGCGCGATACGATGGCATTAAAGTCTATTTAGAACCCGGAGAAGCGGTAGGTTGGCAAACGGGACCACTTGTTGCGAGTGTGCAAGACATCGTGCATAACGGCATGGATATTGCTATCCTTGACATCTCAGCTGAAGCGCACATGCCTGATACTCTAGCAATGCCTTATCGTGCTGCGATTCGAGGCGCTGGTGATGTGGGTGAAAAACCACACCTGTACCGCTTGGGAGGACCTACGTGTCTAGCCGGTGACATCATGGGTGATTACAGTTTTGATGCACCTTTGAAAATAGGCGATAAACTTATCTTTGAAGATATGATCCACTATACCATCGTTAAAAACACTACCTTTAATGGTGTGAAATTGCCAGATTTGGCTGTTTTACACCGTGATGGAAGCTATGAAGTGACCAGCCATTTTGGGTATGAAGAGTATAGAAGACGCAATTAAAAAAGGGCGCATTGAGCGCCTCTTCTCTAATTTAAAACGCGTTTTGTAGCGCAGATAAGAACTTCTTTTCCTTGTTCCATCGCATTTTTATTAAACTTCATGTTAGGATTATGAAGTCCAGGAGTGAGGTCACACCCCAAGCCAAAATACCCCGCTTTAATGGATGGTCGCTCTTTGATATAGTAGTGAAAATCCTCTCCACCCACGGTTTTAATCTCAGGAGCCAATCCTTCTTTGCCGTAAACATCAACAATCGCTTTAGACAGTACCTCAATCGCCTCTTTGGAGTAGTGTGCCGCTGGAATGTAGGAGTAAGTACTAATCTCCGCTGTTGCGCTTACTGTGGCTGCTCCTGCGCTGATGGCTGATGTAGCACGTTCCAGTAAAAGATCCATGGTATCGTTGAGCTCAGACCTTACATCCCAAATCACCGTTGCTTCATCGGGGATCGCGTTGGTAACACCTGCATCAGCAATCATCTTGGTTGCTTTGATACTGTAGGAGTCTGATGGGTTGAGATGAATCGCATTGACCGCAGTGATGGCAGCAACAGCCGCATCAATAGCATTCACCCCTAAATGCGGACGTGCGCCATGGGCGGCAACACCGTGGAAAATGGCTTTGAGACGATTGGATGCCCCATGGTAGAGTGCTGGGGTTGATTTGCCCATTGGTACTTCTGAAAGAGGGCGCACATGAAGCCCTAAGATCATATCCACATCATCAATTGCTCCAGCTTTTATAACTGCTAATGCACCAGTGCCAGGCTCTTCTGCAGGTTGAAAAAGGATTTTGAGTTTGCCTTTAGAGATGAGTTTTTGAGCCATAATTTCTTCAGCTGCGGCAAGAACCATTGAGGCATGTGCATCGTGTCCACATGAATGCAGGGCGCAAAGCTTTCCATCGATAAAATGACCAAGTGCGTCGATGTCCGCTCGAAGGGCTAAGGTAGGACCTGCAACACCGCTATCGTACACACCAATGACACCTGTACCACCCACACCTGTACTTACAGTATAACCAGCCTTTTTTAGGGCATTTGCTAAAAATTCTGCCGTTTTAAACTCTTCAAATCCAAGTTCAGGCATGGCATGCAATGTATCGTATAACTCAATGACTCGTGACATTTTGAAATCCTTAAAAGCGTTTTAGTGCGCAAAGAATGGCTAAATTTTGCTTATTGTTGACTTATTGTGCATTCTACATTATAAAAATAGAATAATTAAAATATATAATTATAAATTAAAATTTTTAAAGGAGTTTAGGTGGAAGTAGAAAATCAATCCCCAGATGAATGGAAAGTAGGTGTTGGTGCCTATATCGCACTGATATTTGCGGTACTATTTTTTTCGGGTCTGTTTATGAAAGTTGATGGTATGGAGTGGCTTGGCGCACTTGATTTTACAACGTTATCAGGAAAATTTGGAACGCTTCAAGATGGAAAAAGTACCTTTGTAGGCTCAGGTGGTGTAAGTGCGAAAGCGGGATTTTTATTTGCGCTCTCTTTGGTTCCAACGGTGATGTTAGCACTGGGTATGTTAGAGATTTTTAGCCATTACGGTGCGATTCGAGCAGCACATAAATTATTAACACCCTTGCTAAGACCGTTACTTGGCATTCCAGGTCTTACTGGTCTTGCGATGATTACGGATTTGCAAAGTACCGATGCAGGAGCTGCTTTAACCAAAGAGCTTTACGATGAAAAACAGATTACCAAAAAAGAGTTGGTTATTATGTGTGCGTGGCAGTATTCTGGGGCGGGCATGATTAATAACTACTTTGCGATTGGTTCAGCAGTGTTTTCAACATTGACCATACCTGTCCTCGTTCCGTTGTTGTTGGTGTTTGTCTTTAAATTTATCGGTGCGATCGGTGCACGTTTCGTTCTCAATACGGTCTATAAAAAGGATTTTATCAATGAGTAGTCCAACAACTCCAACAACGAATAACCCATTTGATATTTTTGTCATCGGCGCTCGCAAGGGCTTTAATATGGCTATCAATAACTTGATGCCCAATGTTTTGATGGCGTATGTTATTGCTGAAATTTTAAATGTGACAGGTGCTATGAAAGCCATTGGTACACTCTTTGCGCCTGCTATGGCTATTTTTGGCTTACCAGGTGAAGCTGTTACGGTACTTCTATCTACATGGCTTTCGTGTTCTGCAGGTGTGGGTATGGCTTTGAGTCTTTTTACCAAAGGTGTATTAACAGGGACTCATGTGAGCATTTTAATGCCAGCACTTTTTCTTATGGCATCCCAAATCCAGTACATGGGACGACTCTTAGGTGTTGCCGACGTTCCTAAAAAATATTGGCCACTTCTGATGGTGATTAGTATCCTCAATAGTTGTCTAGCAATGCTCATTATGCGTTTTGTTGTCTGAAGGTTTTAAAAGTTATTTATCTTTACATGTAAAAAAGGAAATCGTTCTTTTTCCTTTTTTACATCCTAACAAAATCCTTATCTTTTAGCCCCAAATCGAAATATTTCCCCACTTTTATCTGCTCTATAATTTCCTAAATAACCAATAGACTTCTTTCATAACCCATTGAAAAAAGAGTATCGCTTATAGCACATCACTTTTTGAAACTAAAAACATCGCCATAGCTTCGGCTATGACTCAATTTTGAGTTTCAAAAATTAATGCACTCTCAGCAAACTCTCTATCTTTTCAAGGGTTATGAAAGAAGTCTAATAAAGGAAAACAATGGTTGCAGATATAACCCTTTTTATAGGCTTTTTGATTTTGCTCCTCGGTGCGGCAAAAGCGTACAGTGGGTTTTTTACCAAAGTGGTGGTTGGGGAGAAAAATGTTTTAACACCCATCCTCTCGCCGCTAGAAAATAGCTTTTATCGCTTTTCTGGCATCAATCCTCAGCTTGAGATGAACTGGAAAAAATACGCTTTAGCACTGATGCTCTTTAATGGTGCTGGCATCGTGCTTGTGTTGGTGGTACTTCTGTCACAACATCTTTTGCCTCTCAATCCACAAGGCTTACCCGCGCTCCCCTTTGAGTTAGCGTTTAATACTGCGGTGAGTTTTGTGACCAATACCAACTGGCAAAATTACAGTGGCGAGAGTACCATGAGCTATTTCTCTCAGATGTTCGTGCTCAGTGTGCAAAACTTTCTCTCCGCCGCAACAGGCATTGCAGTAGCCGTGGCTTTTATGCGCGGTATCATCTCTAAAGAGAGTGAGTCTATCGGCAATTTCTGGGCCGATATGGTACGCGTAACGCTGTATGTTTTGCTTCCACTCTCTTTGGGGTATGCGCTCTTTTTGATTTCTCAAGGCGTCATTCAAAACTTCGCTCCTTATGTCAGCGTAGTGACACTCGAAGGGGCACATCAGAGCATTCCGATGGGGCCTGTGGCTTCGCAAGAGGCGATTAAAATGTTAGGAACCAATGGTGGTGGCTTTTTCAATGCCAACTCCGCGCACCCTTTTGAAAATCCAACGCCCCTTTCTAACTTTGTGCAGGTTATTTCCATTCTCTTCTTGCCCGTATCCCTTCTTTTCGTCTATGGGAAGATAAGCCAAAAAAGCGGTGAGGGTCGCTCCATTCTAATCGCGATGGTCGTTCTTTTTGTGCTGATGTTAGGCTCGCATTACGCTTCTGAAAAATTTGGCAATCCTGAAATTTCAGGCATTGTAGGTGAGAGTGCGATGGAAGGCAAAGAGGTGCGTTTTGGCATCGCTTCAACCTCTCTTTTCTCGGTAGCCACAACCGCGGCATCGTGCGGTGCGGTCAATGGTATGCACGACAGTCTTACGCCGCTTGCAGGTATGGTCAACTTGGTGCAGATGATGCTCGGTGAGATCGTCATCGGTGGTGTAGGTGCTGGGTTTTACGGCATGATGGCGTATGTCATTTTAAGTGTTTTTATAGCAGGACTCATGATAGGTCGAACCCCTGAGTACATGGGCAAGAAGATTGAAGCGAAGGAGATGACCTATACCGTCATAGCCGTGTTGCTTCCGGGTCTGTGCATCCTTCTTTTTACGGGTTTATCACTTTTAATCCCAGATGCCACTAGCTCCATCTCCAACCCAGGGCCGCATGGGCTTTCTCAAGTCCTTTATGCTTTTAGTTCTGCCAGTGCAAACAATGGTAGTGCTTTTGCGGGACTTAGTGGCAATACGCTTTACTATAACTACGCGTTGGCTATCTGTATGTTTGTGGGACGTTTTGGCGTGATTATCCCAATGCTTGCCATTGCGGGAAGTTTGGCACGAAAGAAAGTCGTTCCTTTTGGCAAAGGTACCCTCAATACACAAAGTGCGCTTTTTATCACCCTTTTGGTAGCAACTATTGTGTTAACGGGAGCGCTTACGTTTTTCCCTTCATTGGCACTTGGCCCTGTGATTGAGCATTTGATGATGCTTGAACGCATCTCTTTTTAAGGAATAAACATGAAAAAACAACCTAATTCTAGCTATAACCAAGCGATTATTAAAGACGCATTCAAAGGATGCCTTACAAAATTAACTCCCAAAGAACAGCTCAAAAATCCGATCATTTTTGTGGTCTATTTGGGTACATTTATTACCGGTTTTATATGGATTTTTGAAAGCAGTCGTGGCAACATTCCTCTTTTTGGATTTGAATTTTGGGTCTTTGTGTGGCTCTTTTTTACGGTTCTCTTTGCCAATTTTGCAGAAGCATTAGCCGAAGGCAGAGGCAAAGCGCAAGCGAGTGCGTTACGTTCAGGCAAAAAAAGTAGCAGTGCCAATAAACTAAGGAATGATGGAACGACGACTAAAGTGAGCTCAGAGAGCCTCAGGGTAGGCGATGTGGTCGTTGTGAGTGCCGGTGAAGTGATTCCTAGCGACGGTGAGGTCATTAAGGGCATTGCGAGCATTGATGAGAGTGCCATCACCGGCGAATCAGCTCCCGTCATTCGTGAATCAGGAGGAGATCGCAACTCGGTTACAGGTGGGACGCTTGTTTTAAGTGATGAGATTACGATCAAGATCACGAAAAATCCAGGTGAGACGTTTTTGGATCGCATGATTAGCCTCATTGAAGGGGCTAAAAGGCAAAAAAGCCCGAATGAAATCGCGCTCTCCATTTTGCTGATGGGCTTGACCGCCATCTTTCTTGTCGTGACGTTGACACTTAAGCCAATGGCTTTACATGTAAACGCAGATATTTCTGTTGTCTCCTTGATTGCGCTTTTGGTCTGTTTGATTCCTACAACAATCGGTGGGCTTTTAAGTGCCATCGGTATTGCGGGGATGGACAGACTCCTTAAAAAGAATGTCCTTGCAATGAGCGGTAAAGCGATAGAGGCTGCGGGTGATGTCAATGTGCTGTTACTCGATAAAACAGGCACGATCACCTTTGGTAATCGCATGGCAAGCGTATTTCTTCCCATTGACATCAAGGAGATTGATACCTTGGCGTATGCCGCACTGTTAACATCGCTGAGTGATGATACGCCAGAGGGGAAAAGTACGGTCACTTTGGCTCAAAATCATTATGGCGCTAAGGAACCGGCTAATCTTGAAAGTGCCCAGTTTATCCCTTTTAGTGCCTATACGAGAATGAGCGGGCTTGATCTTGATGGCAAGGAGTACCGCAAAGGGGCGGTGGATGCCATTGAAAAATTTGTCACCGCAAAAGGTGGGAACTTCCCCAAAGAGGCACACGATATGTGTACGCAAATCGGTAAAAAAGGCGGCACGCCTTTGGTTGTATGCGAGGGAAGCATTGTGTTAGGGGTGATTCATCTCAAAGACATCATCAAACCTTCCATCAAAGAGAAATTTGCCGAGTTTAGAGGTATGGGCATTAAAACTGTGATGATTACGGGAGATAATCCCATCACAGCTGCCGCCATTGCCGCCGAAGCAGGCGTGGATGATTTTGTCGCGGAAGCAACACCCGATACGAAAATAGCGCTTATTCGCAACTACCAAAAAGAGGGTTTCACCGTAGCGATGACGGGGGACGGCACCAACGACGCTCCTGCTCTTGCACAAGCCGATGTCGGGCTGGCGATGAACAGCGGAACGCAAGCAGCAAAAGAGGCCGCCAATATGGTGGATATGGACAGCTCTCCGACCAAACTCATTGAAGTGGTTGAGACAGGTAAAGAGCTTTTGATGACCAGAGGAGCGCTGACAACCTTTAGTTTAGCCAATGACATTGCGAAGTACTTTGCGATCATCCCCGCTCTTTTTGTCGTGGCGTTTCCTCAGATGGAAGTGCTCAACATCATGCACCTCTCATCGCCCGAGAGTGCTATTTTATCGGCAGTTATTTTTAATGCGCTCATTATCATCGCACTGATTCCTCTAGCGATTTCAGGGGTTGGGTATAAAGCTTTGGGTGCAGATGTGGTGCTAGGAAAAAACTTGGTTATCTATGGACTTGGCGGTATTATCGTTCCGTTTGCGGGGATAAAACTGCTTGATATGTTGCTTGCAACATTGCATCTTTTGTAAAAGGAAGACTATGAAAACACTACTTCAATCCGTTAAATTGCTTTTAGTCATGACATTTTTACTAGGCGGTATCTATCCCCTTGTTATCACCAATTTAGGGGCATGGGTTTTCCCCTCTCAGAGTTCAGGGCTTTTACTGAAAGAAAACGGAGTGGTTATAGGCTCAGAGTTGATCGGACAAAATTTTTCCAAAGAGGGTTATTTTATCGCTAGACCCTCGAGTGCAGGGGAGGATGGCTACGATGCGCTCTCTTCAAGTGGGAGTAATTTAGCACCGACAAACAAGCTTTTGTTGGATAGAATAGATGCCAGTAAAGAAGCTTTACATGTAAGATTTGGCGACGGTGTTATTCCCAGTGATTTGGTTATGACATCTGGTAGTGGACTTGACCCGCATATCTCGAAATTAGCAGCACTCTATCAAGTTCAGGTTATTGCCAAAGAGCGCCATGTGGATGAAGTTCAGATGCTAGAACTTGTCAATCAATACATTGAGCGAAAATTTTTGGGTTTTATAGGCGAGGAGAGGGTGAATGTCCTTCTTTTAAACCGTGCGTTAGATAAAAACTTTGGAGTTTTAAATCCTTAACATGAATGAAGATGTCTTAGAAACGAGTGATCCCGTTCTTCAAGAGATCAAAAACAGACGCGAAACGGGTGAGCTAACGCTCTTTTTTGGAGCTTTAGCAGGTGTGGGCAAAACCTACACCATGCTTCGTAATGCCAAAGAGCTGCTTCAAAGTGGAAAGCGCGTACTCATCGGTTATGTTGAGATGCATGGCAGGGCTGAAACAGAACGTTTAACCCAAGGCATTCCTTTCATTGCTCCTAAAAAGATCGTGTACCGTGGAAGCACACTGTATGAACTTGATATTGATGCCATTTTGGAAGCCAAGCCCGACGTGGTGCTCATTGATGAGTTAGCCCACAGTAATGCTCCCACTTCAAGGCATCAAAAACGTTACCAAGATGTTTTAGAAATTTTAGACAATGGCATTGATGTTTACAGCACGATGAATGTCCAACACCTTGAGAGCCTTAACGATTTGGTATTGCAAATTACGGGTGTGAAGGTCACTGAAACCGTTCCCGATAGCATTTTGGAACGCGTCGATAAAATCCAAATCATCGACATCCCTCCTGAAAAATTGGTCGAGCGACTCAAAGAGGGGAAAATCTACAAACTGCAAAGCGTTGAAAAAGCACTGATGAACTTTTTCAAGCTTGGCAACATCAATGCGCTTCGAGAAATTGCGCTCAAACAAGCCGCAGGACGCGTGAGCAAAGACGTTTATGACTTGTATAAAGAGAATAAACTGGAGCGTTGGGAAGCGGTTGAAAAGGTCATGGTGTGCATTGATGGCAGTGAATTTTCTGCCAATTTGATTCGCTATGCCAAACGGCTCTCTTCGCAGATGAATGCGGAGTGGATCGCGCTTTATGTCGATGACTTCTCAACCAATAACCGCGAAAAATTGGCTAAAAATATCCGTTTAGCTGAAGAGTTAGGCGCTGAGGTCAATACGGTTTCGGGGCAAGATGTCGGCGAAGAGATTTTAAAACATGCCAGAGCGCGATTTGTAACGCACATCGTTGTGGCAAAACGTAAAAAGAACTTTATAGGCAAGTTTTGGCGCATGGATATTGCCGATGAGCTTTTAAATGCAGGCGATGAATTTTGCATTATTTCGTATATCAACAAAACGCATGAGCAAAAATTAGAAGAGTATGCCCTTGATGAACACAAAAAAGAGGAAGCCTCTTTATGGCACTATCTTTTTGGACTCGGTTTGTTGGGCATCATTACGTTTGGTTGTATTGTTTTTAGGAGCTATTTAGAACTTCTCAATGTTGCGCTGCTGATTCTGATTCCTGTGTTAATCGTTGCTTCCAGAGGCGATATGAAAACCTCTATGGTGATTACTTTTGTTGGCGTTGGGCTTTTTAATTATTTCTTTGTACCTCCTATTTATACCTTTGTCGTAAGCGATATTTCGCATCTGTGGAGTTTTTTCATCTTTTTCATTGTGGCGTATCTGATCTCATCGCAAGCGAAAAAGCTGAAGCTTATTGGCGAAGTGATACGCGAACGTGAGAAGAGGGTGAGGCGACTGTATAAACTAAGCCGTCGGGTGACTGCTGTTTCTGAGATGAAACAAGTGATTAAGATAGCGATGCCTTTAATTGCTGAATCACTTGGCAAAGAGACGTTCTTTTTCTTACGAAAGCATGTGGATGAGATGCCAAAACTCTATGCGCATTATGATCCTAAAAGTCCGCTTTCCAGTAAAAAATACGATGCGATGTTTGAAAAATTAGAGGCTATTTTTATCTCTTCGAGTGAAAAAGCAGTCCTTGATTGGTGTTTGGACAATGGCAAAATAGCAGGGGCTGGCACGGACACCTTTTTGGCTTCGGATATGCTCTACATTCCGATTAAAAGCCGCGAGGTCGTTTATGGAGCACTTGGGCTTAAAATCAAACAAGATGAGATGACCACAGAGCTTAAGATGTTTTTAGACTCCGTAACGAGTGTCATGGCGGTCTCTTTTGAGCGTATCTCTCTTTCAGAAAAAAACAGTAAAAATGCGATTACTCTAGCACGTGAAGAGCTTAAAAATGCGCTGTATGGCTCGATTTCGCATGATTTACGAACACCCCTTGCTTCCATTTTAGGCATGGTTTCCATGCTTAAGACAGATGAAGCATGGTTGGATGATAAAAAACGCGTCATCATTTCGCAAGTCATTTTTAGCGCAAAAAAGATGGAGCGCTTGATGAACAATTTACTCGATTCTGCACGCTTTGAAAGCCATCAAGTGGTTCTTAAAAAAGATTGGTGCGATGTAGCAGACATCTTCTCGCAAGCAGCGAGGGAGTTTGAAGATATTTTAAAAGAACGCAATTTTAGCATCAAGATTGAAGAAGAATCGGGTATTTTTAAAGCCGATTGTGTTTTGATAGAACGTGTGGTTGTCAATCTTTTGGAAAATGCGATTAAATACTCGCAACACGGAAGTGCCATTACCTTAGGGTTCCAAAAAGAGGGTTCATGGTGGAAAATTTTTGTTTTGAATGAAGACAGTCACATTAGTGATGAAGATCTTAAAATGGTGTTTGAAAAGTTTTTCAGAATCAAAGGTATTAGCGATGACATCAATGGCAGTGGCTTAGGGCTTTTTATCTGCAAAAAAATTGTTGAAGCGCACGAGGGAACCATTTGGGCAAGAAATGTGGAAAACAGTGTCATTTTTGAGTTTAACATTCCCATCGAGGAGGAATAATGTCCCAACCTAAATATAAAATTTTGATTGTAGAGGATGATAAGCAGATTCAAAAGCTTTTAGAAGTGAGTCTTGAAGAGCACGCTTTTTTACTCAAAGTGTGTGGTACTCAAAAAGAGGGCATGTCTTATATGATTCAGTTTAATCCTGATCTGATTTTGTTAGATTTAGGGCTTCCCGATGGTGATGGAAAGCTGTTTGTAGAAAAAATTCGTGAGTTTAGCAACATCCCCATTATTATTGTCTCGGCACGAAATAGCGAACAAGAGATCGTAGATTCACTCAATCTTGGAGCGGATGACTATGTGGTAAAACCTTTTTTTACGGGAGAACTGGTTGCGCGCATTAACTCTGCACTCAGGCATGTTGCCAAAAAGGAAAGCAACCCATTATTGAAAGTTGAAGGCTTAGAACTTGATCTTGAAAAACGTGAATTTAGGTTAGAGGACATGCCTTTGCATCTCACTCCACTCGAATTTAGCCTTTTAAAATTTTTCATGCAAAACAGTGGTAAGGCTCTGACACATGCGCAAATTTTAAAAAATGTCTGGGGTGTTGGTTATCAAAACGATACAAAAATCCTGCGTGTGTTTGTGAATCAACTGCGTAAAAAAATTGAAATCGACCCCAATCGACCTAAATTACTCATCACCATTTCAGGTGTGGGGTATCGGTTTGGATGAATTAATGTTTTACATGTAAAGCTTTTTACAGTGTTACCCACCGTTTACCGCTTTGGCGCTAGGATTGTCATTGGGAAATCCCCAAGCCAAACAAAGGAGGAGAAAATGAATATAACTTCAAATTCTCTTTACGGAACGTCTATGGGCGCGACGTATGGCAGCAGTACCAGCAGTACCAGCTCGTTAAGTTCACAATTCGCAGAAGCGTTGCTTACTTCTTTGGATAGTGATTCGAGTGGTGCAGTGGACAGTACTGAGTTTAGCAGTGCTGCTTTAGAGCTAGCAAAGGGTGATACAAGCACGGTTAGTAACGCTTTCAACTCCCTTGATAGTAATAAAGACGGCAGTATTAGTGTAGATGAGTTAACATCTATGCTTTCGGCACAATCTACTATGGCGTCTGGAAGTATGCCCCCACCTCCACCGCCATCTTCATCATCAAATGGTAAAGAAGACAATGGCAAAACCCAAGATGAGCTTACCGCTATGGCGAGTGAAGTTTCATCAACCGATAGCAATTTGGCTTCATTACTTTCTTCTGTTGCACAGAATTTCTCTGCGGCAGATGCCAATGGTGATGGTAAAGTGACTTCTGCTGAAGCAATGGCGTATCAACAATCTACGCAAGATTCAACTAGTGGAACGGATGCAAACAATGTTGCAGCGTCTGGAAGTATGCCCCCACCTCCACCGCCGCCATCCTCATCCTCTTCTACGCAAGAAGATACAGGCTATACGAAAGATGAGCTTACCGCTATGGCGAGTTCGACTTCATCGACCGATAGCAAACTTGCTTCGCTTTTTGATACATTGGCTCAAAACTTTGATGCCGCCGATACCAATGGCGATGGTAAAGTGACTTCTACGGAAGCGAAAGCTTATCAAGACTCAACCAAAGCAGAGAGTATGGGTGTTGCGAGTAATGCAACAACAGGGACTGACGAAAATACGCTGATGAAAGCGCTTTTAGCACAAATCATCTCGAATTACGCTACCCAAAATACGCTTTCAAGCAGTTCTGTTAGCTTTAGCGCCTAAGCCAAAACCACGCTCTAAGCAAGGCGTGGTTTTGTTACTTTCCATTTACTTTATCTTCGTTATAATCGACTTATGATTAAAATTTTAATGATCGAAGATGATGTCGAACTCGCACAATTGCTTCAAGACTCTCTTGCCAAAGAAGAAATTGAAACAACACTTGCTTTTACCCCATTAGAGGGATTAACAGCACTCCAAAATGAAAGCTTTGATGCGTTAGTTCTTGACCTCTCTTTACCTCAAATTGATGGTTTAGAAATTTGCCGTATCGTTCATGCTTCTATTCCAACACTTCCTATTATCATCTCTTCTGCAAGATCTGACATGAGCGATAAAGTCATGGGTTTTGAAAGAGGTGCGGATGATTTTCTTCCCAAACCTTATGATCCAAGAGAACTTGCTTTTAGGTTACGTGCAATTTTAAGACGTGGAATTTCTGGTGTGGATTCTCAACCGCAGGTATTTAGCATTGATGAAGAGCGGCATTTGATCAAACGAGGCAATAGCGAAGTTAAGCTTACCATGGCAGAGTATGACATTGTCTCTTACATGCTTAAAAAAGAGGGCTTCGTGATTTCAAGAGAAGAACTTTTGATGAACATTGGCTCTATCAAATACGAAAGCAGCCTTAAAAGCATCGATGTGATTATGGGTAGAATTCGTCAAAAGATTGGAGATGATCCTAGAAAACCACGTTTTATTCTCTCCGTACGTGGGGTTGGTTATAAATTTGTCAATGCGTAAAACCTCTATCGTTACCCTGATTTCTATCTTCTTTGCATTAACACTGGTGGTGATTAACATTGCTTTTGTGATAGAGTACAAAAGACAAATTAGTGACCAAGAGTTTTTTACATTTCGTCGTTTTTTATTGGCAATGAAAATGTTGCATGATAATGTAACTGATCGTGAAGCTATCCTTACAAAGCTTGGTGTACGCATCAGCAACAAAAATAAAAATGTGCTTCTCGAACAAGGAGAGAAGCTTTTAGAAGACCCTTTTGCTGATATGATCTTGTATGAGCATAAACTTTATTTTGTGCCTAAAAAGCCTCCACATCCACCTTTACCAGATGATCGAATGAAGCCACCACCTGAGTTTGGACTATTTGATGGAGGATTTGCTCCACCATCGCCTAAAATGAGAAGAGAAGAGCCCCCTTTGTTGGAAAACGTAGAAGAGATTTCATTTTACAGACTGTGTGTTTTAGGAGGCGTTACCAATGCTCTTTTAGTGCTTTTTTTTGGAATAGTACTGCGTAAGCTATTACGCCTTAGCAATCTGAAAAGTGCTATTCGTGCTTTTGGCAATACGAAAAAATTTCAAGCTATTGGCGTGGACTCCCAAGATGAATTAGGTGAAATTGCCTCAGAGTTTAATCTTGCAATGGAGAAAATTCACTTGCTCAAAGAGGCGCGCACACTTTTTTTACGCAATATTTTGCATGAATTAAAAACGCCCATCATGAAGGGGAAAATTCTTTCAAACTCTTTAGCAGACGTCAAACATCAAGCACAAATGGAACGCATTTTTGAGCGCTTAGAGACATTGCTTGGAGAGATGGTGAAGGTTGAAAAACTGAGCTCAAATGAATGGGTTTTGGAAGCTAAGGAGTATCGTTTAGTTGATGTGTTAGACCATGCGATTGATTTGTTATTGAGTGATACCAAACGTATTCACATTTTGCCACAAGAGATGGCACCATTGGTAAGCGTTGATTTTGAGCTTTTTGCCACCGCGATCAAAAATATACTTGATAATGCACTCAAACATTCGAGTGAAGAAGTAGAAGTTGATATTGGTATTGAGAGCATGAGTATTTGCAGTTTTGGTGAAAAAATACCCGATGAGCGACTTGATTTTTCGCGTGCATTTAACCGTGCTGTTGAGGGCTCTAGTAGTGGTCTGGGGCTTGGGCTTTACATCGCTAATGCCATTATTGCAAAGCATGGGTTTGAGCTTAGTTATTTACATGTAGAAGGGCAAAATCACTTTACAATTCATTTTATAGAGAAAGAGGTGGAGAAAAATTCTCCACGTTAGATGATATCTTTGAGTTTTTCTTTGAGAACAAATGCGGTGAAAGGTTTGACAATGTAATTGTTAACACCCTCTTTAATCGCAGTGATCACTTCGCGTTTACCGCCTTCTGTTGTCACCATAATGATAGGAATGTGTTTATACTCTTCCATTGCTCTAAGGCTACGGACGAGTTCCAACCCATTCATTTTAGGCATATTCCAGTCTGTCATGATCGCATCAAATTTTTGCTCTTTGATCTTTTTGAGCGCGTCTAGTCCATCTTCAGCTTCTGTTGAATTGTAACCGATACTGCCTAAAGTGTTGCACAAAATTCTGCGCATTGTTGAGCTATCATCAACCACTAAAAAATGCATGTTCCATCCTTTTAAAAATTCTCATTTATCTCTAAGCAAAAAGTGTTCTACTTTTGCTATGATATGGAAAATTTAGAGGGAATAGTATGAATTATATCGGCTCTAAAGCACAACTACTTCCTTTTCTACGCGCCAATATAGAGGCTTTTGCGGGCGGCGATCTTTCTTCAAAAGTTTTTTGTGATCTTTTTGCAGGAAGCGGTTGTGTTGGAAAATCGTTTGCAACTGATGTACGATCTCTTATTAGCAATGATCAAGAATATTACAGCTATGTCCTCAATCGTGCAATGCTCCAAACAGGTATTTTAGAAGGTGTCGATGAAATAATCGCTTCTTTAAATGCACTTCCTCCAACACAAGGGATAATTTATAAAAACTACTGTGAAGGTAGCGGTAGCGGACGTAACTATTTTTCGGATAGGAATGGTCAGAAAATAGATGCCATGCGTCAAGGCATTGAAGCCTATAAGGAAAACGAAGAGCTCTATTTTTTTCTTTTAGCCTCGCTACTACTCAGTGCCGATAAAGTCGCCAACACCGCTTCTGTTTACAGCGCTTTTTTAAAGCATCTTAAACCTTTGGCGCAAGAGGAACTTTGTTTTCAAGCACTTGATTATCAACCAATGTCTAAACTTCATCAAGTCTTTTGCGAAGATGCGAATACGCTCATTTCAAAGCTAGAAGGTGATATTCTCTATCTCGACCCTCCCTACAATCGTCGTCAATACGGAGCAAACTACCATCTTTTAAATACGATTGCACGCTATGATAGTTTCGTGCCTAAGGGTAAAACAGGAGTGCGAAGTTATGAGAGTTCACCTTATTGTAAAACAACCACCGCTTTACAGGCATTAGAAAAGCTGATTTACGAAGCAAAGTTTTCATACATTTTCATAAGTTACAACGATGAAGGGATTATTTCATCTTCAATGATTGCACAAATGATGCAGAAATATGGAAAATATGAGAGCATCAAAATGCCTCATCACCGCTTCAAAGCTTACCAAAATAAACTTCATAAACATTATATTTACGAATACCTTCATTTTTTGGAAAAGTTTTAGAATTTACATAGTACAATACGGTTTTTATTTCTAAGAAAGGAGAAAACATGTTTAAACGTTTAACATTAGTCATGGCAATGGTTGCATTTTTATCATCATCGGTATTTGCTCAAAGCTATCTTTCATCAGAAGATGCAGCACCAACAAAACATAAAACTGCAAAAACACAAACAGCCAAAAAAACTACAAAAGTAGCTAAAAAAAGTACTTCTAAACAACACACAGCTGCAAAGAAGAGCAAGAAAAAATCGTCTAAAGTTGCATAAAACTTAAGAGTGTTCTGATAGTCCAAAATTATCAGAACACTTAGGTTTATTTTTAAGCTAATCCACTGTAAAATCCCTCTAATGCACGACGTCTAAGGCTTAGACAAACATAATCGTAAAACCATACTTCATGACTTCTTTTATGTTTTCACCTCTTCGTGCCATTTTACATGTAAGGATTTTTTATGCAAAGAAGAGTGTTTATGAAAGGGTGTATTGCCCTTGGTGCAAGCAGTGTCATTTTACCTCAGGTTTCGATTTTAGAAGCGAGTGAGCCAAAGGGTAAAACACGTATTTTTTTCGTCAAAAACAGTTACAACCTCAAACACGAAAATAAAAATGGCTTGACCAAACTTTGGGTTCCGCTTCCACAAGAGACAAGTTATCAAAAAGTGAGCGATTTTAAATTTAGCTCAAACGCAACCAATGCGTATGTGACCGACAAAAACAGCTACAAAGCCAGAACGCTTTATGCGGAGTGGAAAAATGGCGGTGAAAAACTTCTCGAAGTGACCTACACGATTACCACGTATGAGCGCAATGCCGATCTTAGCAAAGCAACCGCTTCAACCAAATACCCTAAAGATGTTGCGCACTACCTCAAACCAACCGCACACATCCCCACCAGTGGAAAAGTCAAAGAGTTAGCGCTTAAAATCACAGAAAATAGTAAAACACCTCTCGATAAAGCCAAAGCAATTTACGCGTGGGTCACTGAAAACATGTACCGTGACAACGCCGTTGTAGGTTGTGGTGTCGGTGATGCAGGTAAGGCGATAGAGCAGAACATTATGGGTGGAAAATGCACCGATATTAGCTCTGTTTTTGTGGCACTTCTTAGAAGTGTGGGCGTTCCTGCGCGTGAGATTTTTGGTATTCGTTTGGGAAGTTCTCGCTACTCCAAAGCATGCGGAAGCAGTGATGAAAAAGGGTTGGCAAAAATCACGGGAGGCGAGCATTGTAGAGCTGAGTTTTACCTTGATGGCGCAGGTTGGGTTCCGTGCGATCCTGCCGATGTGGCTAAGGTCATCTTGACCGAGAAAATGACGCTGAACGATCCACTTGTGAAAGAGGTGCGTGAGTATTTCTTCGGCAACTGGGAGATGAACTGGATGGGCTATAACACAGCGCGTGATTTTGTGTTAACTCCAACGCCAGCGCAAAAACCACTCAATATGTTTGGTTATCCGTACGCCGAAGTCGAAGATGAAGTGCTAGACTATTATGCACCTGCGGCGTTTGCGTATAGCTTTATCTCACAAGAGAAACTCTAGTCGATGAAAAAAGAGATTCTAGGCGTTTTAACAGCGCTCCTCTCAGCGTTTGCGGCAACCGCATGCTGTCTGCCACCACTGCTGTTTTTACTCTTTGGAATCTCTTTTGGATTTTTAAGTTTTTTAGAAGTCCTCACCCCTTTTCGCATACCGCTCTCACTTTTTTCACTCTTTATTTTGTGGCTTTCATGGCGTTCTTACGCGCATCATACCTTTACATGTAATCCTCAAAAGAAAAAGCGTTATGTGTGGTTTTATTCGATTGTTTTAGGGTTGATTATAGCGATATTGCTCTATCCTGAATGGGCAAATTTTTTTATAGACTTCTTTTATAACCCTTGAAAAGAAAAAGAGTTTGTTTAGAGTGCGTTAATTTTTGAAACTCAAAATTGAGTCATAGCTGAAGCTATGGCGATGTTTTTAGTTTCAAAAGGTGTGTGCTATGAGCGATACTCTTTTTTCAATGGGTTATAAAAAAAGTCTAAAAGGAAACGATGAATGAAAAAATGGTTGATACTGCTTTTACCTTTGATGCTCTTTGCCAAAGAAGAAGTGGTCATTAAAGTGGCTGAAATGCACTGCCCTATGTGTACAACGGCGGTCAAAAAAGCACTCAAAAGCGTTGAGGGTGTTGAGAATACGAAAGTAACCTTAGAGACAAAATTAGCCGTCGTTACTGCCAAAGATGGCATCGACGATAAGACGTTTTTAGAAGCGGTGAAAACGACGGGGTATGAGGGTGTGATTGTAACACGACATCATCTTAAAGACTAAAGCTCGCCTCTTATGAGGCAGAGCTTTAGAAGTTTGGTTGATTAGTCTTTTTTGTAAGCGTTTCTAGGAGCGGCTTTTGGCGCGCGACCTGCATCACTGCGTGGTGCGCTTGGTCTATCGCCTCTTGGAGCGCGTGGTGGTCTGCTATCGCCGCCATCACGGTTGCCTTTGTATCCGCCTTCACGTGGAGCTGAACTGCTTCCCTCTTTTGCAAAAGGGCTACGCTCGCCTCTGTCACTTCGTGGCACACCATCCCCTCTTGGAGGACGTGCATCTCTGCTTCCGCTATCGCTACGTGGGTTTGAACCTTTGTATCCGCCGCCATCGCGTGAGCCGCTGCTTGAGTTTCCTCTGTATCCGCCACCTTCACGTGAACCACCAGAGTTTCCTCTATAACCGCCGCCACTGCTTCTGCCATCACGTGAGCCACCTCTGTAACCGCCGCCGCTTCTGCCACGACCGCCATCACGCTCTTCGATGTTTTTAACAACATTTTCCAATGTTTTTTTATCTAAACCGATTTTATCAGGACCGACTGGTGTGTTTTCTTTGAGAAGATTTGAGAGAAGTTTAAGTGCAATTTGCGACATATCCATCTCTTCTTCCAAAATAGCGAGAAGTTTTGACGCATTTTCATTAAGCTCTGCATTTTTAATATCATCTGCAATTTTAATCAGTTTGTTCTCTTTAACGTCTCGTAAACTTGGAACAATTCTGTGCTCAATTTTAGAACCAACTTTTTTACCGATTCTTTGCATAGAGTGAAATTCGATAGGTGTTACAAGGGTAATCGCAGTTCCTTTTTTACCCGCACGTCCCGTTCTACCAATACGGTGAACATAACTCTCAGGATCAAATGGCATGTGGTAGTTGAAAACGTGGCTGATGTCAGCAACGTTTAGACCGCGTGCCGCAACGTCTGTTGCAACAAGGATTTCGATTTGTGAACTACGGAACGCTTTAATAACGCTCTCACGTTGGTTTTGCTCCATATCGCCATGCAACCCTTTTGCTGCGTAACCGACTGCCATAAGTTGAGTAGAAAGTCTGTCAACCTCTTTTTTAGTACGGCAGAAAACAATTGATTTTTCAGGCTCTAAAGCGTCCAAAAGACGAATCATCGCATCATCTCTCTCGTATTCGTTGATGACATAGTAAAGTTGTTCAATGTCTTCATTGGTTGTATGATCTTTTGGCGTAATGCTTACGAATTTTGGCTCATGTAAGATTTTACTTGCAAGGCGTTTGATAGGATCTGGCATTGTTGCTGAGAAAAGTAGCGTTTGACGCTCTTTTGGAAGGTAGGTAAAGATCTCTTCGATGTCTTCTAAGAAGCCCATATCAAGCATCTCATCGGCTTCGTCCAAAACGACCATTTTAGGTGAAAAGCCTGGAAGTCTGCCATTTTTAAGAAGGTCTAACATACGACCCGGAGTTGCTACGATAACGCTCGCACCTTTTTCGATAAGACCAATTTGACGTGAATATGAACTACCACCATAAATCGTTACGGTTTTAATGCCACAAAAACGACCAAGTGAGTAAAGCTCATCGCTTACTTGTGTAGCGAGTTCACGTGTTGGGGTGATAACTAAAAGTTGTACTTTGTTAAGATGTGCATCGATCATGCTCATGGTTGGAAGACCAAAAGCGGCTGTTTTACCTGTACCTGTTTGTGCTTGTGCAACGATGTCGTTACCTGCTAATACTAAAGGGATTGCCTCAGCTTGTACGGGACTTGGTTCTGTAAAGCCTGCCTCTGTGACGGCTTTGAGAATATCTTGGTGAAGACCAAAGGATTCAAATGTTTGCATGTTTTATTCCATTATTATAAATTTTTTCAAAACAAAACTAACGTGCGTTTAGCACAAACTCATGTACATAAAAATTTTAATGGGGAACAAACCCGTCAATATCGTATGCAAAAACCTACATACTCACTGAGGATTTCTCAAATCTGGTAGGTTTTAGGTGAAGTTCTTTGTTTCTTAATGAAGTTCTGAAATTAAGGGCATTATAGTGGAATTAGTTTAAAACAATATTAAGGTTTGGAAGTGGTTTGCTTTTACATGTAAGTGTGAGCGAGTAAAAATTTCATAAATGTTAATTAATAAATGTTATTTTTTGATCTTTTTATAAAAATCCAAGATAGGTTAAAGTACACTTGAAATCAAAATTGAACAATACAGTTAAAGGCAGAACACGATGGTGGATATGAGAACACTCAAAGAGACTTTGATTAAGAATTTAAAGCTAGAAGATATGACACCTGAAGATATAGACGACACCATGCCTCTTTTTGGTGAGGATGGTTTAGGACTTGATTCGGTGGATTCGATTGAGCTTGTATTAACGGTCGATAAAGAGTTTGGTGTCAAGATCGCAGATTCTAAAGAGTATGAAAAAATATTTGCCAACGTTCAAAGTTTATTAGACTTTATCAATGCCCAAAAATAGTGTTTTTGTAAACAGTTTCGAGTCGGTTTGCTGTGCAGGTGAGAGTAGTGAAACACTATTTGAAGCGATTTGTGCGCAGCAAAGTGGTATAAAAATTTTTGATGAGTTCATTCAAAATAAGCCCATTGCTTTAGGTAAAATCGAAAAGCCTTTTTCCATCGAAGCTATTTTGGAACTTACATGTAAAAAGGTTTTAACGCAAAGTGGGCTTGAAAATTTTGCCGACACCCTCCTTGTTGTAGGTTCCTCAGTGGGTGGTATGCAAATCACCGAGGGCATTTTTTTAAAAGAGCACGCTTACACCAACATAGACCCCAAACTTCACGTGATTGATGCCATAGCACACATCCTCTCTTCCAAATTTTCGTTCAAAGATGACATCTCGTTTTCAACCGCTTGTACTTCCAGTGCCAATGCTTTGGGCTATGCGTACGAGATGATCGCTAAGGGTGTTTATGAAAATGTTCTAGTGGTGGGTTTTGATACGCTCTCCTTAACGACCATACGAGGGTTTGATGCGCTTGGTGTACTGAGTTCTCGCCCATGCCAACCGTTTGACGTGAATCGAGATGGCATGAATGTGGCGGAGGGCATCGCGGTTTTACTGCTTCAAAATAAGCCTCATGAAAAGAGCATTGAACTTCTAGGTGTTGGGTACAGCTCCGACGCGCATCACATGGCACATCCAAGCCCTGATGGTGCGGGTGCGCTTTTTGCGATGCAACAAGCACTGAAATGTGCCAATGTTGAGCCTCACGCGGTGGGCTATGTTAATGCGCATGGTACAGGAACAAGCGCCAATGATGCGAGTGAGGCGTGTGCCATTGAAAGCCTTTTTGGAAGCAATGCCTATGTAAGTTCGACCAAATCGATTACGGGGCATACCTTGGGTGCTGCGGGCGCACTTGAGGCGATCATTTGTGTTATGGCACTTCAAAAGCAGATCGTTCCTCCTAACACGCATCTCGTTGAACCCGAAAATAAAACGCTGGATTTGGTAAAGGTTGCCAAACCTCACACCTTTCGTTATGCTCTAAGCAATTCACTCGCTTTTGGCGGCAATAACACCTCACTTCTTTTTGGACTCCTTCAATGACGGTTAATTTAGAAATTTTAAGCAGTGCTTATCTGTTAGGCGAGAAAAGTTTGGAGTTGCCTCGCATTAAAGAGTTAGTGCCTCAGATGATGACGCGCCGCCGTCTTACCAAAGCGGCTAAAATCGCCGTAGAACTTCTTAATAGTGTCGAGCATTTTGAGGGTGGGCGCATCCTTTGCGGGAGTGCGTTTGGCGAACTTGAGACGACCGCCAATATCTTAAACGCAATTCACGATGAACAGCCTCTAAGCCCGACCGATTTTCAAAATTCGGTTTACAACACCGCTGTTTCGTACCTCTCTATTTTGTACCATAACCACAATGAGATTTTGACCCTCTCGAGTGGTGACAAGACAGCGCTCAATGTTTTAAAAGCGGGAGCGCTTAAAGCGTTGGACGGCGATGTGTTGCTTCTTTTATGTTTTGAAACGCTGGATATTCCAAACATTGAGCAGGTCAATCACTGCATCAGCTACCTTGAAAGTGGTGTGGCTTTGGTTGTGCGAGTTACTGAAGATCAGGCGACTTTGAAGCTTCAAAAAAGCGAGCTTGCGGGTGTTCCCAACTCCATCAGCGAGATGTTACATGTAGCGCAGAACGCACCACAATTAGAGCGCGCGATTATCGAAGTGAACCTATGAATTTACCGCATCTTCCACCCATTCGTTTTGCCAAAGAGGTGCTTACATGTAAGGACAAAAAGGCTTCCGTATTGTGTGAATTTCCATATTTGCCAACACTTCCTATGCTCACTGAAGCTGCCGCTCAAGCCTCCTCAGCCTTTGCAAAATCTGACACACCCCAAAACGGTTTTTTGGTTTTAATCAAAGATGTCTCTTTACATGTAAAGGTGCAAAGCCTGACGTGCATTATTGTGGTAGAGGAGCGTTTGTCGCTTGGCAATTCGAGTGAGTTTTACTTTGAAGTGTTTGAAAAAGAGGGCGATGTGATGTATGCGAATGGATCGTTGATGATCGTTCTTGAGGAGTGTGGTGCATGAAAATTTTTGCGCTAGTTTTCGCTTTTCTTTTAGGACTTCACGCCGAAGAGTTAGCGGGAACATTTATTACCGAGCCTGTTTTTAAAGCTTCTGTTTACATGCAAACCATAGGCAATCCCGAAAATCCTGCGGTAGTTTTGGTACATGGACTGGGTGATGAAGCTTCTACGATTTGGGAAAGTACCATTGAACTTTTGAAAAATGGCTATTTTGTGGTGACCTTTGATCTTCCTGGTTTTGGGCAATCCAGTAAAGCTAATGAGCTTTATTCTCCCCAAAATTATGCCAAGTTTATTCGCTATGTGACGCAAACATACATCAAAAAACCGTTTCATCTTGTTGGGCACTCTATGGGTGGGGCGATTGCTCTTAAGTACACTAGTATGTATCCCTCCGATGTGGCGAGTTTAGTGCTGGTGGACGCGGCTGGCATTTTGCACCGGTCTGAATACAACAACTTTTTAGTGCAAAGTGGTGTCAATGCTTTTTTTGATGAACAAAATGGCCTGATACAAGGGCTTCAAACGCAAAAGGTAAACTCTTTTATCGATAAAATAGCAGAGAAGATTGATCGAAAAATGTCTTTGGATATGGGGGTTGTTCTTGCCAGTGAAGACCTAAGAAGCACGATTCTTGGCGGAATGCCTCATAGCATCGCCGCAGTTGCGTTGGTGGAAGAAAGTTTCAATGGCATTCCTCAAAAGATCGATACACGAACAACGATTATCTGGGGTGAAACAGACACGGTCGCTCCTGTTGAAACAGGCTATGTACTTCATAAATTAATGCCTAATGCTTCATTTAAAATTCTTCCTAATACGGGTCATGTGCCGATGTTGACACGTGAAGAGGCTTTTTCTCACATGCTACTGACGCATCTTTCAAACCAAGAGGGCATCATTCGCCCCGTTCAGCCAAAAAATACGCAAAGTTATAGTGTTAAGATTAAAGATGTGAGCGATAAAGTTTATACGGGCAGAATTGAGAGTATGAGCATTCGCAATTCTCAAAAAATCATCATTAAAGATGCGGTGATTGAAGAGCTTGTGGTTTTAAATTCGGATGTTGAGATTATTAATAGCACCATTAAAGCAGGAAAAGCAGTAGCGATAACAGCTCAAAATGCCAAAATTTCCATTGTCGCAAGTGATGTCTTTGGAAAAATAAAACTGCAAAATACAAAATTGCATCTTCTAGGTATCACCATGGATGTGCTTGGAAAACCCATCGAAGCGCTCTCGACCTCTATGGTTTACTTCTCGTTGTGTCAAATTAATAACAAATTGATTCATGGAAAAGAGATTTTAGGGTTACAATAAGTGAAAAAAAGCCTATTCTAGGCTCTTAAGTACTATTTACTCAGTAATATTTAATCTTAAAATAAATAAAATAAATTAAATTTTTTTAAAGGATTGTAATGAGAAAACTTGTCATGTTAGCTATGGCTTTTGCCTTGAGTATCGCGTTCTTTGGTTGTGGAACACCACCTGTGTACAATGTAAACAACAATGCAGTTGTAGTTGCTGCTGATAAAAAAGCAACAATGGCAGATGTTGAAAAAGCCATTATGAGAGCGGCTGGAGGACTTGGTTGGATCATTAAAAAAGAGAAAGATGGTCTTCTTAAAGGAACACTTATTTTAAGAACTCACACAGCAGTTGTTGCCATTACGTACAATACTGAAGCATATAGCATCAACTACGAGAGCAGCGTTAACTTAGATTATAATGCAGCAAATAACACTATTCACAGTAACTACAATGGTTGGATTCAAAATCTAAACAAAGCAATTCAAGTACAACTTAGTTTGTTATAAAAGAAAGATGCTAGGTGTTAAGTTAATCTTAACACCTAGCTTTTGAGACTACTTTATCTCTACTTTTGCCTCAGCAATATACTGCTGTAACGCTTTTTGCATGACTTCTAGATAGTTACTCTCCATACCTGTTTGAAACGAATCAGCCGCTTTTACATGTACGTTATAGGTCTTAGCATCAACCTCTTTTTTGAGGTCGACTTTGGTTTCAATTTCACAACTGATGGTTAGCGCTAAAAAGCCCATATTCATCCAAGACCAAAATTTGACAATTTTCACATCAGCCATATAGGTTTGAGGTGTGATTTGATCTTTATTTTCAATGACCTGGTAGCCTTTTCCTGTTAAAGCTTCTTTGAGAGCATTTTTGACAACACTATTGACATTTTGATCTTCATTGAGAAGAATATCTCCGAGTGCCATGCCATAACCATTACGTTTTCTTCCAACTGCTCGCGCTTTGATGGTATCACTTTGCGCTTCTGAAGGATCAAGAGAAGGAGTACTAGGATCAGTTGGTTTTGGCTCAAACATACGCCTATCGACAACAGAATTGATGTAAATTTGTTGACCGTTAGATGGTACTGCTTCAGCTTTGGTGGTTGGCACTTGCAGTGCAACTTCTCCACGTTTAGTAGCACAACCACTGAAAAAGAGTGCGCTGGTTGCAAAGAGGAGTGTGAGGAGCGTTCTTAAAACATGATTCATTCGACTTCCTTTAAGGTTGAGATTTTTAGACTAATGGCATACATTTTTTCCCCATCAACGTGGTGGAGATTTTATCAACGATGTGTAATTCAATCGGGAGATTGATTTTTCCCAGTTTTTGTTTGATGGCACTTTTTAGCTCTTTTGCTGTGATAGGACGCGTGGTTTCAAGAAAAATTTGAACGACTTCATCTTTAAGCTCGGCATTGTTGTGTTTGACGTGTACGAGAGCTTTTTCGATGCCCTCTATCGCTTCTAAAATCTCTTCAATCTGTGCGGTAGCGTAGCGTTTACCTGCGATTTTGACAATGTTACTGCTTCGTCCTATGAGTTGAAATTTTCCATTTTCTATCAAAGCATAATCAAAGCTTTGAATTTCTCCACCTGTTTGCACAAAACCCTCTTGCCATAAGGTTTGGGAGATAAAAGGTGACTTTACATGTAAAAGTCCTTCGGCATTGAGCGAAGTTTGCACTCCTTGAAACGGGCTCCAAAAAGTGTCATCTTGCTTTTTAAAAGCGATGCTCCCGCATTCGGTGGAGCCAAAGAGTTGAATGAGTGTGGTGTTGAATTTATCGGTAAATTCTTTGGCAATCTCGGCTGGCAATGGTCCTGTAGAGCTAATAAAAATCGTTTCGCTCAGGTCTTTGGTTTCATCCAGCCTCAAAAGCGATTTGATGTAAAGAGGCGTGGTGACGATAAGGTGATGAGGCTTTGCAGACTCGAGCAGATCATGTGGTAGAAAATGCTCTTTAAAAAACAGATCAACGTCTAGTTTGAGCGGAAGTAAAAGTGCGGCTAAAAAACCGTAAATATGAATGAAGGGAACGGTTGCAACCACTTTTTCGATCTGAAAATTCCCAAATTCTCGCACCAACGCTGCCATGTCCTTTTCGATGTTTTCTCTACTTTTAAAGGCACCCGTTGGAAAGCCTGTGCTGCCAGAGGTAAAAAACATGGCGGCAAAGTCAATGTCGTTGAATGTTTCTGCGCCCAGTGATTCGATTTTCTCTTTAAGTGCGATGTTTTCTTGGTCGTACAAAATAGGCTTTGCACCTGAAAGATAGGCTCTTAAAATCTCTATGGCATTCTCTTCTTTGGTTTTGGAAGGAATAAGAAGGACTTTATTTTTAAGTGTTGTGTCGATGAGGTGCGCGCTTTCATAGACTTTTTCGCTGCCATTATCGTTTTGTATAATAACTCTCAATGACTTTTCCTCCCCATCAATAAAACTAAAATCGCCCCCGTGGCAATACATGAGACAAGCCCCATGGAGTAGAGTGCTCCAATGTCACTGAAAATGAGCACACCAAAGCCTGCAAAAGTGTCGACAATGGAGAAGAAAATCGCACTTCTCGTTCCATCTTTGAAGCTGTCATCACTGCTCATATAGATGCCATAGTCAATGCCAAAAAGCATCATGATAAAAAGCATAAAAATGTGTGCAATGGTAAAACCACCCATAAATGCAAGCAATAAAATAAGTGCGGTTGGCAATAAAACAAAGCTAGAGCTGAGTGCAAGTGTTTTGCGGCACACCATCCAGAGCATAAAAAAGATAAAGGCAATGGCTAAAATACCTCCAAGAAGGAGTTGATGTGCAATTTTTTGAAGAGCGTTAAAGAACATCTCTTTGGCGTCAATGGAAGAGGCAAAAGCAAAAGGTGTCAATAAGCCTCTGTCGCTGTTTTTCACCAAAGCGTAGGTGTAGTACTTGCCATCTTTGAAGACGACATCAAAGCCCATTTCACGAAGTCGCTCCAAAGAGAGCTCTTGATAATTTGGGTGTAAAAGTGCTTCATTGTAGGCGTTTTTAAAGAAGCCTTCACGAAAGCCAATCTTAGTTGCTTCTTCTTCGATCTGTGCTTTTTTCTCGTTTACATGTAAAGCGTCAATTTCTTGTTTTCTCTGCTCGTAAAATGATTTGTCAAAAAAATAGGAGAGTGGAGCGGTGGCGTTTTTAAAGCTTTTTTGAATGACATTGCTATGCGCTATAAGCTCGTCAATGGAGTCTGCTTCGATGAGAAGAGGCATGAAGCCCTCTTTTTTGATCGCATCTTTGAAGAATTTTTCCTCTTTCATTAAGGAGGTATTTTGGTAGTCAAGGTTTTTGATATTGGTATCAAGATGTAAAAAAGGAACGCTTAAAACAATGGATAAGAGAGAAAGTAGAGCGATGGCACGGTAGGGTAATGGAATGGAAAAGTGAAATTTTGAATAAGGCTGTGCTTTTTTGAACCCGATGAGTGGGAAGAGAAAAACGAATTGCAAGTAAGAGAGTATGAGCGAAATCATCGCAAAGACGCACACTTGTTGGATAAGGGGAAAATCGACCCAAGCGAAGATCAAAAAGCCCCCAAAAGTAGTGAGGAAGCCGTAAAAAACAGAGGTGTTAAACTTCTTTTTGCTCTCATAATGTCCGTAAAAATAGTAGTGGAACATATAGTCAATTGCCAATGTTCCTATGGCATTTCCAAAAGCCAACACAAAGACAGAGACTTCACTCCAGATCATGCCAATGAGCAAAAACGAAAGCAGAGCAGAGGTCGCAAGGGTGGCAATAGTGTTGATGAGAAGGTAGATATTTCTGATGATGAAAATGTAAAGCACAAGGAGAAGTACCGTTGAGAGGACAATCAAAAAAGTGACATCATCTTGTATTTTTTGCGAGTTTTCCACAAAGTAAAATGTTGGGCTAAAGACGCGGACATTTTGTATGCCTTTAAGCTCTTGATGCACGAGATTATAGATGGTTTCATAACTCTCGATGGTATTGGAAGTGTCTTTGATGCTCAAAACGCACAAATACCCAAAATCGCCTAAGGCTAAGTGACCGTCCCTGATGTTAATGGGAATTTTTTGCTCTTTAGGGCTAAAGTAGCCCAGTGGATCAGAGGCATCTATGGTCGTATAGTAGAGACTATTTGACATTTTTTCATAAAGCGATTTTAGCTTTTCATGGATGCTTGCTGAGTCATCTTTGTTTAGGTTTTTCAGATAAAAAGCATTGTTTTTGGTGTATTCGATCAGTTTGGCATTGGGTGTTATGCTACTCTCTAACTTTAAAAGCTCAGTTGCGAGCAGTTTCTCTTCGATGGTTTTGATTTTGGCAAGGGATTCTTTATCGAACCCTTCGGTGGCGATGAGCACCTCTTTTGAATTTTTGAAATGCGAATAGATCTCAAACGCCTCTTTGCTCTTTCCTTCTGGTAAAAAAGAGAGCAGGTTGGTGGAGACATGCACCGAGTTTTGGTAGACGAAAAAAAGTGTGCCTACGATGGCAAAAAGAATGATGTTAAGGCTTTTAGTTCCTAATTTCAATGGTGATCCTATCGCCGTTTTTAATCTTTACATGTAAAGATTTGAGTTTCGTTGCTGCACGTAAAATACGCACCTCTTCAAGAACTTCAGCCGCCACTCCTTTAGGGCTTAGGAGTGTCTCATCGCCTTCTGTTTTTGCCTCAAAAAAAGAGTTCAATAAGACACTGTTTTCATCATGCACCGCTTTAATAATCATAAAAAAATAGTTCATCGAAGGCATGCTTTGCGCATCGATGACTTTATAGCCATTTTGGTCTTGAATGGTGAGCTTTTCTTCAAAATAGGTCAATACTTTTGATTCGGGCTTGACATATTCGATGATGATATTTTGCTCTCCAAACGTGATGAATCCTTCTAACTCGATGGTTTTATCAAGCGCGTAGAGGTAGCGTGTCTCTTTAAAAGTGGAAGCGTCGTTGGCAAAAAGGCACAGCAGTGAAAGTAAACACAAAACGATGATTTTCATGCGTTACATCCGTTTTAAGAAGATAAATTGGCGGTGCAGAAACTGTGCAATCCCGCCCAAAATAAAAACAAAATACCAACCAAAAGAGGAGTAAATAATCCAATAGTGGTCATTTTTGAGAAGAAGGATGCTTACATGTAAAAGAATGTTGATAGACGCAAGCACTATCCAAAAAAGGGTTGAGCGGTTGATGTATGCCTCTTCTTTGGTTGAAAGAGGGCGTTTATGGAGTTTGCGTGCAAAGTGTAAAATGATGGAATCGTTGTCAAAATAGCTCGCCATCAAGAAAAAGATAAATGCTAAAGAGATCAAGAGTGGCAAAAACTTCAAGACCAAAAAGTCATCTAAAGCAAAGGCTCCAACGGCTACTGCGATATAAAAAAGAGGAAAGAGTGTGGTTTTAATATCTTTTTGTTTCAGACTGAAAAGCCAAAGGATACCAAAGCCAAAAAGTCCCATCGAGACGGTTTTAATGTCAAAATAACTCAGCAAAACGACCACAACAGGTGCGTATAGAAACGAAAAAAGTATGTGCATTATCTTACCATCCCACCGCTAATATTGATCACTTCACCGTTCACGTACGTTGCTTTGTCGCCTAAAAAGAAGACCACTTCAGCGACCTCTTCGGGCTTTCCTACGCGTTTGCAGGGAATGAGGTTGGTGATATTTTTATCCACATTGTGGATCATTTCTGACTCAATAACCCCTGGGGCTACTGCATTGACTCTGATATTATAGCGTGCTACTTCCACACAAAGCGCTTTGGTGAAAGCGATGATGCCGCCTTTGGTCGTCGAGTAGTTGACTTGCCCGCCATTGCCCACCAGCCCTGAGATGGAGGAGACATTGACGATGGAGCCCGCTTTTTCTTTGATCATATTAGGCAGAATTTGTTTGGTGACATAAAAAAGGCTGTTAAGATTCGCATCCATCACATCACTCCACTCTTCCTCTTCCATAAAGAAGAAAAGTTTGTCTTTGGTGATGCCTGCATTGTTGACTAAAACGTTTACATGTAAATCTTCTAAAGCCTTTTTCACTTCTTCTTTTTGGGTGATGTCAAACTGGATAATCTCACCATTTTTGATCTCATCAAGAAGCGCAAGAGCTTTTTCTTTTTGGTTTCGGTAGTGGATGTACACAAAATAACCCTCTTTGGCAAAGTAGTGCACAATGGCAGCTCCAAGGCTTCCCGTAGCTCCTGTTACCAGCACTTTTTTCATGCTAAAGCTCCTTTGCAAAGAATATTTTGAATCTTCACGATGTCAACATCCATGCGTCTGTCTTCCAACAGGGGCTGAGCGTGTTCTCTGATAGCATCATAATATTTAAGGAGTGTTGGCGAAACGCTCTCTTTGCCCCTGATGTCCACCGCTTGCGCCATGCCCATAAACGCGATGCCAAGCATCAGCTCAAGCGGCTCCATCATCTTTTTAAAGTCCAGTGCCGCGGTGGTTCCCATGCTCACTTTGTCTTGATTGAGGGATTCGGTTGGGCGAGAGTGAATAGAGGCGGCTGTGGTGTTTTTAATGACATCGGCACTTAGGGAACTGAGTGTAATTTGCATCGCTTTAAAGCCATGAAAATAGTGCTCTTTAGAGAGTTTAAGATTTTCACCGAGTCCTCGGTTAAATTTGTGATCGACCAGAAGGGCAAACTCTTTATCGAGTAGGTCAGCAAGGTTTGCAGCGCAGATTTTAAGCGTGTCCATCGCGTGAGCGACGTAGCCACCATAGAAATTGCCTGAAGTGTAAATTTTTTGGTTTTTGCCATCAATGAGCGGGTTGTCATTGACCGAGTTGATCTCTTGCTCGACCCATTTTTTAGAAATCTCCAAGTTATCGCGAATCACGCCTAAAACTTGTGGCGCGCAGCGCATCGAGTAGGTATCTTGGATGTTCAGGTCATTGTCTGCAAAGAACTTGTCATAGCGGTCATCGCGCCCGTGCGTGAGCTTCGAGCCTTCGATTTTAGCTTTGATGTTGGCTGCGACTTGAATTTGCCCACTAAAAGGCTTCGCCTCATGCACAAATGAATCTAAAGGCGTCGTATCGCCCAAAAGCACTTCAAACATGCCAGCTACAAAGGACTCCATACTCGAAAGGAGCACTTCAAAGCGCTCCAAGCAAGTGAGCGCAATCGCACTCATAATGGTCGTACCATTCATAATGGCAAGGGCTTCTTTGGGTTTAAACACATACGGAGCGATACCCAGTTTTGCATACACCTCATTGGTAGGATGTATGGTGCCTTCATACCACACTTCACGCTCGCCTGCAATGACGGCGGCAATGTACGAAAGCGGCGTCAAATCGCCACTAGCTCCTACCGAGCCAAGGGAAGGAATAACGGGGATGATCTCTTTTTCAAGCAAAAGCTCAAGGCGTTGTAAAAGCTCATACGAGATGCCAGATTTGCCCTTAGAGAGTGAAACAAGTCTGCAAATCAGCGCGTAACGCGATGTCTGAGGAGTGAGCGATGCACCAACGCCACAGCCATGAAAGCGGTAAAGGTTCTGTTGTAAAATGGCGCTTTGCTCATACGTCAGGTAGTTTTTGCCACTCGCACCATAGCCTGTGGTGACGCCGTAAATGGGTTTTCCTTTTTTGATTTCATTCATCAAAAAGGTATGAGAGAGTGAAAAATTCTCTTCAAAGTGGTTCTCTTTAGAGACACTAACACTGCTGGCTTTGCATATCTCTTCTAAGCTGATGTAGCGATCGTCTATGATTAATTTCATGCTTTTTCTTTCCAAAAGGGGTATAGGTTGAACCATTGTTCAGGGTGTGCGGTAATATGCGTTGCAAAAAAATCGGCATAAGCTTGCATCGCTTTGTGTATCTCTTCGTTTGCATGGTTGTTTTTATCCATCTTAATTTCGATAAATTCAATGCGGTAATGCTGGGGGTTTTGATAGCTAAAGGCAATGCCCATGAGTGGTTTTTCGGTTTTGTAGGCGATGCTAAAAGGATTTTTATTGAACTCGGCCTCTTTGCCAAAGAATGTCACGACCTCTTTGTTTTTAGCTTCAGTGGCACGGTCTGCCATCATCGCGACAATCTCGTTATTTAAAAGGGCCGAGGCGATTTTCATCGTGACATAAACCCCACCTTTGGAGAGATCAATGATGTTTAGGTGAGGGTTTTTTGTCTCAAGATTTTCTTCGATACATTTGATGGTCTCCATAAGCGCTTCTTGCATGACAATGTTAATTTTAAGGTCTGTAAAACAGTTGCCTGCACTCGACCAGCCCCCAAAATGCGATAAGAGCAAAATACCACCACTATGAAGATGGCGCATAAGTTCTTCTTCATTTTTGATGTCAAATGTGTAATCTTGTGGGCTGACTTTAGAGACAAAGCGGTCGCACATCGTAATCGCGAAATGGCGCAAATGTTCAAAATAAATCCAGTTGTTAAAAGGTTTGTTGATGTGTTGGTAATAATCACGAAGAGCCTCTTTGACATTGCCAGCGACTAAAAAATAAAAAAAAGTCACAGGGTACATCAAGTAGTAGATAAAGGTGTAGCCAAAGAGTGTGTAAAAGGTAAAAACGAGCCTGATGCTCCAACCGCTTCCGCGCTGTTTTGTGCTCATTGGTACCTTTTTTTGAGGAAAAATTTCCACGGCAAAAGTTTGACATGCACCATAACGATGGCGGCGGTGTCCCAAAACTTTTTAAAGTGACTCACACGCTCTTCGGGAGTTGGGTAGTAGCACTCGATGATGACCTCTTTGATGAGGCGACCTTTCCACGCGTGTTTGACGAGCACTTCCATCTCCCAGTCAAAGCGCTTGGTTTTGATGATGAGGTCTAGGATGGAGGTCGGATAAAGCCTAAAGCCCGAGAGCGAATCGGTAATGGTCTGTTCGGTGTCCCAGCACGCCCAAAAGTTACTAAACCAGCGTCCAAATTTTGAGCCATTGGGGACATGGTTGATCTCAAAATTGCGCGCACCGATGATGATTTGATCGACTCCATCGCAGGCGCTTAGGATTTTTTCAATTTGAGAAGCCAGATGTTGTCCATCGCCATCCAGGCTTATAAAATAGGGAAAACCTCGCTTTTTTGCCTCTTTCGCTCCTGTGATGATGGCTTCGCCTTTACCTTGGTTGACTTCGTGGCGTAAAATGGTGAGTTGTTCATGCGGAGTCATCAGCGATGAAACGGGCGTTTGTGAGCCATCATCGACAACGATGAGCGCATAGCCGTGAGAGAGAACATCGTTGGCAACATGGACAATGGTAAGAGGGTTGTTGTAAGTGGGGACAACAACGACAATATCATCTTTTTTCATAGGTAAATTCTGCTACTTTTTGTTCATTTTGATTGACACGAATTTTGAGCGTTTTTTCCTTGGTTTGGATGTTAAACCAAAGAACACTAAGAGGCGGTATGTTTTTTAAAAATTTTGCTTTGGTAATTTTTACGATTTCGACACCTAAAATTTCAGCGCTCATATCGAGCAGAATAAATCCAGCCACGATAGGGTTTGTGGGGAAATGTGCCTTAAAAATAGAATGGTTTGCGTCACACAATTGTACACAAAAGCGCGTTTCATCTTTACATGTAAGCGTATAAAAATCGGTTAAAATCATACAATCCTTACAAAAATTCTTAAATAAATAGATATTATAGCTAAAATAACAGCTTAAAATCGACCTAATAATCGAAGAGATTCAGACAATGTGTCTAAAAAGAGGAAATTTTTCATGAACCATTTTTTTGAAGAAAACGATAGCGCATCTGCCATTGAGGCGCAGTACAACGCCCAGCGCATCGCTTTTGCCCCGATAGTGTTTCAAGTCGCACGCTCTATGCGTGATCTGGGTGTTTTAAAAGCCCTTTACGAGCATAAAGAGGGTCTTAGCATCGAAGCGTTGGCAAAAGAGACCAACCTAAGTACATACGGCATAACGACACTCATTGAAACGAGCCTGAGTGCGGACATCGTCAAACAAAAAGGCGAGCTTTATTTCATCACCAAAACGGGCTATTTTTTACTGAACGATCCGATGACCATTGCCAATATGAACTACAACCACCATGTGAATTACCAAGGGCTTTTTTCTCTGGATGAAGCGATCAAAAGTGGCAAACCAACAGGGTTGAAAGTCTTTGGCGAGTGGGAGACCATCTACCCCGCACTTTCCATTTTGCCCGAAAATGCAAAACAGAGTTGGTTTACCTTCGATCATTTTTACTCCGACAGTGCTTTCCCCGAAGCGGTGAAAAAACTTTTGAGCTTCAAACCTCGCAAAATTTTAGATGTGGGCGGCAATACAGGCAAGTTTTCAATGCTGATGGCAAAGAGCGATAAGGCTTTACATGTAAGCATTATGGATTTACCAGAACAGCTCGCGCTGGCACGTGAAAACATCGAAAAAGAGGGGCTGGAAAAGCAAATTTCTCTTTTACCTGCCAATGTCTTAGCTCCAACGCATAGCTTCCCAAAAGGGTTTGACATCATCTGGATGAGCCAGTTTTTAGACTGCTTTAGTGAAAATGACATCGTCTCCATCTTGAGCAAAGCCAAAGAGGCGATGGATGAAGAAACAATACTGTGCATCATGGAGCCATTTTGGGACAGGCAACGCTTTGAAACTTCCGCCTTTTGCATCATCAATACCTCGCCGTACTTTACCGCCATGGCAAATGGTTGCAGCAAGATGTACCACTCAAAAGATTTTATCAAGCTCGTCGAAATGGCGGGGCTTAAAGTCGATGAAATCAGCGATCATTTGGGTGTTTGCCAGAGTATTTTGAAGATAAAAAGAGGTTGATGAAGAACAAAATATGGAGCCAAAATAGCGATAAAAGTAGCTTGTCCCCATTTTTTTTGCGTGCTTGCTCGATTTAAGGTAATACTTTTTATAATGTATCTCATCAAATCTTACTGTTCAAGGATTTTTTATGAAATATCTTATTATGATCGCATTGAGCGTTATAGCTATTTTTTTTAGTGGCTGTGCTACTACAAAACCTACGTATGATCTTTATTGGACAACTACGATCAGTAGCAATATAGGGGGAGATGTTGGAGGTATCTATGGCGTCAAACGAGATGAGATGGATATTTCAACAAAAATTATTCATTTAAGAGCCGATGTTCGCTCAGCAACAGTTGATAAAGCAGGCAATATCTATTGGACAGACATCACCAATCACGGTATCTATAAAGCCAAGCCAGATGGCTCAAATGTTCAAAAAATTATTTCAGATATTTATCGTCCTACGGTTATTACGATTGATAATACACGTGGTAGAATCTATTGGATTAATTGGCTCGATGGTTTAAAAGTAGAAGTATGCTTTGCTGATCTTGATAATTATGAAAAAAAGATTATTCTTCCAAATTCAAGAATGTCAATACGCTCAGGAAGTGGGTTATTTTATGATGCGATATATGACAAACTCTATCTCTCTGACTATTCTGGAGGACAAATTATCCGAATCGATTTAAAAACCAATGAATTTAGTAGACTCACTTATGCCCAGCAACCCCAAGGTATCGTTGTTGATTATAAAAACAGAAGGGTAATTTGGGCAGATACTAGTGATGATTCGATATCAAGTGTTACATTTGATGGCTCAGACAAAAAAGTTCTTATCAAATTTGAAAGTCAGTTTGCCAACCCAACCGCACTCACCATCGATAAAGTCAATGAACGTTTGGTTTACATTTATGGTGAACCAAAAAAAGACCTTCACTTCTTAGAAACATCCAATCTTGATGGAAGTGATAGAAAAGTGGTGAATCACTCTATAGAACATTCTGGTTCTTCATCACTCTTTAGTATTGATTAACCATTTTTCTTTCATTTGTATAGGTCAAAAGGCATAAAGAATCGGAGCTAAACTTTTATATTTGAGCAAATCTTATCTTTATAAGGATTTTTTATGAAAATTTTTTTTATGTTTGCATTGAGTCTTATAGCGATTGTTTTGAGTGGTTGTGCCACGAAACCTCTCTATGATTTTTATGGAACAACTACGATCGATAACAATATGGGAGGATATACTAGCGGTATCTACGGTGTTGAACGAAATGCGATGGATAACGCAACAAAAATTATTTATTCCAATACCCGCATTCAGTCATCAATAGTTGATAAAGCAGGCAATATCTATTGGTCAGACATCACCAATCACGGTATCTATAAAGCCAATCCAGATGGCTCAAATGTTCAAAAAATTATTTCAGATATTTATCGTCCTATGTCCATTGCGATTGATAATACACGTGGTGGAATCTATTGGACAAATTGGCTTGAAAATTTAGAAATCGAAGTAGGCTTTGCTGATCTTGATAACTATGAAAAAAAGATCATTCTTCCAAATTCAAGATTTTATTACATAGGCTCGGGGAATGGGTTATTTTATGATAGGATATATGATAAGCTCTATCTCTCTGACTTTTCAGCACACCAAATTATCCGAATTGATTTAAAAACCAATGACTTTACTAGGCTCACTTATGCCAAAGAACCTCAAGGTATCGTTGTTGATTATAAAAACAGAAGGGTTGTTTGGGCAGATACTGGTGATGGTTCAATATCAAGTGTTAAATATGATGGCTCAGACAAAAAAGTTCTTATCAAATTTGAACATCGATTTTCCAACCCAAGAGCACTTACCATCGATAAAATCAATGATCGTTTGGTTTATATTTATGATGCAGAAAAAGACCTTGAACTCTTAGAAACATCCAACCTTGATGGAAGTGATAGAAAAGTGATGAATTACTCCATAGAACACGTCGCCTATTCCCTCTTTAGTATTGATTAATACTTATAAAATAGGAAAATGGGGATAGGCTACTTTTAAAGAATTTTAGACAACAAAAATAAAAAGTTATATAAAGCAGCCTTATTTAAAATCAAAAGCTTAGCTATTTTTCGTCCAGTCAAACTCCATTTGCCTCGCAGTTTTAACGGCTAAATCTCTATCTATAAGGCGTTCGATAAGATGCAGACTCATATCGATGCCAGCAGATATGCCAGCGGATGTGATGATGGAGTCTTCATCGACCCAGCGCATTTGCTCTTTGACGTCAAGGTTTGGAAACATCACGCGAAGGTCGTTTATATCTTCCCAGTGTGTGGTTGCAGATTTGCCCTCAAGCAGTCCCGCTTTTGCTAGTAAAAAGGCACCTGTGCAGATAGAAGCGGTGAGGTGTGTCTCTTTGGAGGTCGTGGCGATCCAGCTTATAACCGAAGCGTCTTTCAAGGCTTCAGTGACAACACCGCCAGGGATGAGTAAAACATCAATTTTGGGATGGGAGCTAAAGTCAAAGTCAGGGTCGATTTTGAGTCCTGCCCGCGCTCGAACGGGGGATTTTGTTTTACCAATCGTAAAAACTTCAAAGGGCGTTATGGAGCTTAGAAGATGCTCTTTCCCGTAGACACGTGTTGCGGTGGTAAAAACTTCATAAGGACCTGCGAAATCAAGCACTTCGACATTGTCAAAGACAAATATGCCAACCGAATAGCTCATACATCTTCCCCCTTTTTTTCTTTACATGTAAATCATAAAATGGTTCATTTCGCCTTCACGCTTGTACTTTAACCTCATGCCATGCAAACGAATGACATGCCATGTGATGAACAGACCAAATCCAAGACCGCGTGAGCTTTTTTGTTTTTTCCCTTCTAAAAAATAAGGCTCTGCGTAGCGCTCAATAGGAAACTCTAACGCTGGGGCGTGGTTCGAGACGGTGATGGTTTTGGCATCATTGCGAAGTATAACGCGGTGGTCATGAGCGTAGTTGACACCATTGTCCAGAAGGTTTTTAAGTACGACGCCAAAAAGTTCAAAATCGACATGAAGTTCGACAGGAGTAAGCTGGCAGGTAATGTTCTCTTTTTTATCTTCTAAAATATCGAGTGCAAAGTCCACAACATCTTCGATGTGGTAGGTTTTTATGTCTAGTTTGAGCTCGTCAGCACTCAGCTTTTCGATGCGCGAAAACTCTTCCAACAGGGCTTCTTGACGTTTAAAGACATTTTGAAGAATGTTGGTATAGGTTGCATCTTCGATCATTTCGGCTGCTAGTTTACCTTTGGTGATGGGTGTTTTAAGCTCGTGCATGATGTTGCGTAAAAAGAGCTGTCTGGAATCACGGAGCGATTTTATTTTAGCTACCGCACTGTCAAATTCGTTGGCAAGAGCGGCAATTTCATCTTTTTTAGTGCTTTTACATGTAACGTCGTAATTGCCATTGGCAAAGTGTTTGATCTGCTCACGCAATGTTTTAAGCGGTAGAATACTTCGGATAATGCCAATGTAGAGAAAGATAACAAAAGCGAGCGTTAGAAATGGGAAGAGAATTTGAGGAAAAACTTCTTTTTCAAAGGGCACTTGCAAGATGATAGGATCACCATCTCTTTTTTGCAAAATGGCATAAATATGAATGCCATGCGAAACGACATACATCCCAAATCGTAATTTTTCTTCCATCTGTTTCATAGGAAAAGGACGAGGAGGTTTAGGTAACGATAAAAGTTTTTCTTGCAATTTTCGGTCGTCTACAAGCGTAAAGCCCATCTCATCGAGTTTGGCAAAATCAAGCTGTTTCGTAAGCGGATCAACCGCTGTACGAACCGCTAGATGCGCGTAGTCATGCATACGCCTTATATTGCTTTCACGCTCATGAATCGAGAGTGAAAAAAAGATGGCAGCGATGCCTAAAAGCGCCAGTGCAAAAATGAGCGTAATGCGCGTGATGATCGAATGATACCATCTCATGCTTGAAGCCTATAACCGATGCCGCGTACGGAATGGATGAGTTTGGGCTCTTTAGAACTCTCACCCAGTTTGGTTCTGATACGACTAATAAGAACATCTAAACTTCTGCTTTCATTGTCTTCATTAAGACTTAGCGTGCTACTGAGCAGTTCCGTTCTTGAGACAACGCAGTTGTTCTTTTTGATGAGGTGTGCAAGGACGTCGTATTCGGCAGGGGTAAGTGTCAAAGGTGTATGGTTGAAAAAAATGGTATGGCTCTCTTCTTTGAGTATGAGGGCTGAAATTGACGCTTCGTCATGAGGTGAATTGCTTTTTTTATAGCGTCTTAGCACACTCATAATGCGTGCATAAAGCTCTTTAGGTTCATAAGGTTTTGGCAAGTAGTCGTCAGCGCCCAGCTCTAAACCTACGATCTTATCTTCCAGATCACTGCGCGCAGAGGAGATAATAATAGGGATGTCGCTTTTAGCGCGTACTTCTTTGCAAATCTCAAGCCCATCCATACCTGGAAGCGAGAGGTCTAAAATCAGCAGGTCATACTTTTTGAGGCTCAGTGCGCTGATACCAAGGTAGGGGTCATCATAGTTGGTCACGATGATGTTATAGCGTTTTAAAAAATTGCATAAAATTTCGGCGAGTTCGACATCATCTTCAATCATCAAAAGGTTAGGTTGCATAGGCGTATCCTTAGAATTTGCTTGCAATAATGATACATCTACTCTTTGAATGGTTTGTTAATGCTAAAGCCACAAAGAAGCTTTTCGTTTTCCTCGTCAATGATAAATTCGTATAGATGGAAGTGGCTTTGTAACCCTTCTAAAGTAGGCAGTGCAATTTCATGTTCAACAACACCTTCATAAAGCGCAAGGCGGTCTGTTTCTGCTATGTTTTGGGCAGTTTGAGCATCAAAAAGATCAAAGGCGTTTCTGTTTTTCCATGTTTTAAAACCGATGAACTTTTGGTAAGATTGGTTCATATACAGATAGTTTCCCTGCGTGTTTTTGATAAAGGCAAGAGCGGGAATATTTTCTACAAAAGCGATGAATCGCTCTTGTTCTAAATGCTCTTTAACCTCTTCTTCTTTGCGTTCTGATATGTCACGAATCGTACCAACCATGCGAATGTTTTGGTCGTTTTTACCCCGAATGACACGACCTCGAACATTAATCCAACGCAGAGGTTCACTCTGGCGAATACGATGATCGACGACAAAAAATTCGGTGTTACCATCAAGATGCGCTTTAAGACGTTCATTGACCAGTGCCATATCTTTGGTGTGGACAAGGTTAAGCCATGAAGAGAGTGTTGAAGGATTTTCTTTTGGTTCATACCCCATAAGTTGTTTCCATTTTTGGGAGTAAAAGACAACATCGCTTTTCATATCCCAATCCCAGATCGCCTCATTGCTTCCCTCAAGCGCTAGCTCCAAACGCTCTTTTTGTTGTAAAAGAAGCGATTTGCTTTTATGCAGATGTGCGATGTCTACGATGATGGCAACAAAATCGTTCGAAGAGCCTAAAAGAGGGGCTGTATAGATCATAGCTTGTTTGGTAATGTCATTATCAAACACCAATTCGTGCATGTGCTCGCCACTTTTTGGAAGGGTGTTTAGAAGTTCGGCTGTCTCTTTGCTCATAGCACCAAATGCGCGGCTAAAGGCTTTGTTGGTGTACCACTTAGCATTTTTTTTGTAAAGAGTGGGGAGTGGCAATATTTGAAAAACTTCTTCTTCTTGCAATGCGGCATGTTTAGAGCTGGTAGGTTCGTTTTGAAGTTTTCGAAGACGAAAATAGAGTGTCAATGATAGTGAAAGTAGAAAAACAATAATGGCAAAAAGGACGATTTGAGACATACAACCTCTTTGTATTGGGGTATCCCGCTTTTATGTTCAGCGGGATAAAAAAGCAAAAACTATTTCAAAAGCTCTTTCTCTTTCACAATAAATGGAACGCCTTTGATGCCAGCACCAAAGTATTTGTTTTTGAGTTCATCAATGCGAGCAACGTCTGCATCACTGATTTTTTGCTCATATTTAACATTTTCATCGTAATATTTTTTCAAGATTTTGATTTTCTCAGCGTCTGTTTTCGCTTTGGCTGTCTCGTTGTAGATAATGACTGATTTTTCAAGAGAACTGCGCTCATGAACAGGGGTAAAAATAAGTTTGAGATTGTTGGTGGTGAGTCTTTGCTCGATTTGAGCAAGCTCTTGCCTACAGTAAGGACACTCAGGATCGGTGAAGACGACTAATGTATCTTTTTTAGGGTCATTGCCTAAAGAGATTACATTTTTTTTCTCCTCTTTTTTGTAGATTGCTGAAAGCTTTTTCTGAAGCTCTGCCATCTCCATCATCTCTTTAATGCTTCCACCTTGTTTGATGCTGATAACATCAGGGAAGATCAAATCATCTTTTGTGAAGATGCTGAGTTTTTGTGAACGTGAACCATCGCTAAGATTTAAAGTCACGAAATCCATGCCATCAATGCCTTCAACGCCTTTGCGAGAAACGACTTCAATGGTAATATTGGGTACTTGAATCGTTGATTTAAAGTGTTCAACAATCTGTGCATCGGTTGCTGCAAAAAGTGTGCTAGAAAGAAGCGCAACCAACCATAAAATGTGTTTTTTCATTCATTTTCCTTGTAAGTTACAGAAACTAATCTGCATGAAATGTAAGGTATTATACAATAAAAAGAGTCACAGTTTGGTAATGAAAGGTAAATGAATGCGTGATAATGCCGATAAAATGGCACTTATAGAAGAGATTGAAAAACTGATAGAATCCGATCCCAATGCCCCAATCTCTTCATTTTCGATGTTAGAGTTCTTAGAATTGGAAGATTTGGTCTCGGTTCGCGAGACGCTTTTGCGCTCTAAAAAGAACCGTTCGCAGGAAAATGAAGTCTGGTTCGATGAACTTTGTAAAAAATAGTTAAAATCTTTACATGTAAAGGTAAATTATGGATAAAAAATGGGCGTACTTAAATGACATTGAAGGGTGTGACGTCGTTGCACTTTACACGCTTCATAATCTTGTTGAAATCGTCTATCTTAAAGAGGGAAAACCAAAAAGTCTGAGCATTAATTTTCATGTTGCGGGTGGCTCTATGGGTTATTTTGAATTTTTTAAGTTCGATAACATTCCTCTTCCGCCTGCAAAAACAAAACATTCTTTAAGTGAAACGCTTCAAAAGATTTTATATGTAAACCTTTACGCCAATGTTGGAGAGCATGAGCGTTTTGAAGAGTTGGAGCTTGTCTGTGAAGGTGGCAGTTATCTGTTTTTCTTTAGTGAGGATGAAGAAGAAGCTCCATACGCCAAAATCGAAAAAGAGAAAAAGCCCTCTTTGCCATGCGTAAAACGTGTTGAGCAGAGCTTACCCAAAGAGCTTTTCAGTGTCGAATTTTTCAAAGAAAATCTCGCTTTTGCGCTTGTCGCACACGGTGAGCAAAAGACACCGCATGGGCTTCCTTACTCGATGCACCTTCTAAGTGTTGCGAGTGAAGTCATCAACGCTCTTTGTATGGAGCCGCTTAGTTTTGATGAAAACAATGTCGCCATCGCTTGTGCGCTTTTACACGATGTCAACGAGGATACACCCATAAAAATTACCAAAGAGAGCTCTTTGGCAGGCAATGCCGAAGTCATAGCCAAAGGTGTGCAAGCTCTGACCAAAGATAAAAGCCTACCTACTAAAGAGCTTCAGATGAGAGATAGTTTGGAACGCCTTAAAAAGCGTCAAAACTGTGTCGCGCTTGTCAAACTTGCCGATCGCATTACCAATTTGGGTGTGCCACCCAAACATTGGGATGAAGCGAAAAAACGAAAGTACCTTGAAGAAGCAAAGATGATTTTGAGGGAGCTTGGTTATGCCCATAGCTATTTAGCCAATAAACTTCAAACGAAAATTGAGGCGTACGAGCTTTACATGTAAAGCGTTGGAACGAAGAATGCTTAGGTGCGATACAACAACAAAAGGATGAGTCATGCGTGTATGGGTAGCTTACTTCAAATACACCCCTGAGATCATCGCCTTTGTCGCAACCTGTGTTGTTCTAGCGCGATGATTTATGTGGGATAAAATGTATCAAAGAGGGAGTTCATTCCCTCTTTGATGCTCCTTCTAGTACTTCTTTCCCTCACATGCAATGAGCTCTTTTTCTTTGATCTCTTCAATAAGTGGCTTCATACTTTTTAGTGTAAACAGTTTTAGATCATCGCCTTTAAGAGCTTTAAGTTCCGAGCTAAAACCGCTTTTGCTAAAAATCACATAGATGTCAGCCTCAAGTTCCGCTTTTGCACATTGTTCTTTGAGTTTAGAAAGCTCTGTTTTTTTCACTTTAGCATTCGTGTATTTACAGCTTCCAGCGATAAGTTTGCCAGATTTCGTCTTCGCTAAAATATCAATTTCAGCGTTTTTATCCCAATAACTTCCTATCTCGACGATAGGGTCTTCCGTAAAACTTTTTTTCAAAAATGCTTGTGCGAGTTTTTCAAAAATAAGATCACTAAAGCCTTGTTCGCGGTTGGTAAACGCTTTTTCGACTTCGCTAAAATCATTCTCTTTGATGGTTTTGTAGTACGGTGAAACAAAAGCAAACCAAAAACGCATAAAAGGGGAGATGAAATTCAGTTTATCGGAGTTGTCATCTTCTTCTCTTACGGGGCGCTCTAGCGAATACTCAAGCTCGATGAGTTCACTGCGCAAAAGTGCATGCAATGCTTCATTGCCTTCTTCTCGGCTCAAACGTGCTTTTTTATACGAGGAAAAAACGCGACGATCGCCCGTTGCACACGCGGTGAGGAGTGCGTGGCTTAGTTTGTTGCTGTAAGTGAGTTTGGTAATGTCGGCATGAATGTAGGTGTAGTTTTTTAAAATTTTCGCCGCGATGAGTTCAAAAAGAGGTTTAGTGGTATCGACATTCCAACTTGTCCCTCCAAAAACGCTGAAGTATTCGATGGCGACTTCAAGATCGTTAAGCCTATTTTGAAGATAAAAAGAACGGAATTGCGCTAAAAGAGTAGGGTGGTGTGACATAGAAAAAGAGCCTTTGATTGTTTTTCGTCATTATACACGAAAAAGAGGAGTGAAAGCGTTTTCACTCCTCTAAAGGCATTTAGTTATTTAGCGTGACTTCCATCACAAAATGGAGCATTGGCGCTTTTTTTACAGGCGCACAGATAGTACTCTTTGCTTTCGGTAACCGTAAACGCTTTAGGCGTAAAACTTGTGCCTTTATGGCTACCATCACACAAAACGGTGTCAGCACTTTTCCCACAGGTGCAGAAGTGGTACTCTTTGTTGGCTTCGAGCGACATTTTGACAGGTGACATAGTTTATCCTTTATACTTTTTAGTGCATTGGCACATCAAAGACTAAAACCCAAGAGGGCTTCAACGCTTTTAACTCATAGGTTTTATTTTCGGTAATCTGTACTTCATCTCTTGACTCAAGTGCCACACCATCGATTTCAATTTCACCTTCGACAACGAATACGAGTTTACCACGATTTGAAGAAGAAGGAGCTAGAAAAATCGTTTTACCCTCATCCAGCTCGGTTGTAGCGATGAATGCGTCTTGTTTAATGGCGATGGAGTGGTCTCTGCCATCAGGCGAAACGAGCGTTACCCATTGATTGTTTTTGGTGACATCTCTAAAATCGCGTTGATTGTAAAGGGGCTCACCACCTTTTTGGTTTGGGTGTATCCAGATTTGAAACAGTGCCGCCGTTCCCTCTTTGGATGCAAACTCAGAGTGATAAACACCACTTCCCGCACTCATGTACTGAATCTCTCCTGCATGGATTTCGCCATGATTGCCAAAAGAATCCTTGTGGACAAGCACCCCTTTGGTGACAATAGAGACGATCTCCATGTCGCGGTGAGGGTGCATACCAAACCCCTCTCCCGCTTCGATGATGTCATCATTGATAACACGAAGTGCGCCAAAACCCATTCGAGCTTGATTGTAATACTCCGCAAAGGAGAAGCTAAAATGGCTATGAAGCCAACCATGTTCCGCAACACCTCTTTGGTTTGCTTTATGAATGATAAATGCCATTGCTTTCTCCTTTACATGTAAAGCATGAGACTTCTTTCACAACCCATTGAAAAAAGTCTATTATTTTTGCAAAATGCCCTCAAGCGCTACGTCGATTTTAACCTCTTCGCCTACGATAACACCGCCAGTTTCAAGGGTTTTATTCCATGAGATACCAAAATCTGTTCGATTGATTTTTCCCGTTAAACCAAGTCCTACACGTTTGTTGCCATAAAGATCAGTCGCTGTGCCACCATTCTCGTAAGCCAAAACAACAGGCTTAGTCACGCCTTTCATAGTGAGTTTTCCATACGCTTTGTCCCCTTTAATTTCATCGAGTACAAATGTGATGGTTGGGTACTTTGCAACATCAAAAAGGTCGGCGGAACGTAAGTGTTCGTCTCTGTCTTTAATGCCTGTATCGATGGAAGTTGCTTGAATGGTTCCATTGAGAGATTTAAGCGTTTTAGTTGCTTCATCGTATACAAAACTTCCGTTAAATGTTGAAAAATTCCCTTTTACGGTTGAAATCATGGCGTGTTTGACACTAAAATCCGCACTTGAGTGCATAGGATCGACGTTGTAATTGCCAGCGAATAGGGCAGTTCCTGCCAACAGGGATGATGCGAGTAATGTTTTTATTTTCATAACGGTTCCTTTTTTACTAATTAGTAATATTTGAGCAAAAAAATAGCAGACTTACACGAAGTCTATTGCGCTTTTTGCAGTTTGCGTAACAGGTCATACAACGTGACCAACTCTTCATCGCTTAAAATGTCAAAATAGCTCTTGAGATTCGCGGCATGTTGTGTAAACATACCACCGATAAGGGCACATCCGCTTTCAGTGATGCTTACAATGCGTACACGACTATCTTCCAAAGAGGGCAGCGTTTGCACTAAGCCATCTCGAGTGAGATTTTTGACAACCACAGTGACATTGCCAGGTGTGCTCGCGATCAATTTTGTAATCGCTCCTACTTGCAAATCGCCACGATGGTAAAGGACTTCTAAGACTTCAAACTGATTCATGCTAAGGTTAGATGCGTTGATATATTTCAACTCTTTAGCACGGATTTTTTGAAATGCACGCAGGATCTGAATCCATGTTTGCATACTCTTGTCTGTGCGTTCACCATAACTTTTAACGTTTGATCTCAGTTTCATCTTTTCCTTCCTTTGCCAGAATTATATTACTAATTAGTATTAATGTCAAGAGTCGTTCATATTTTTGTTATGAAGCAGAAATTAGGGTTTGAAAAACTCACATATATCAACATCGAGTGCCAACGCAATTTTATAGAGATGTTCGATGTTGAAATGTTTTTTATTGTGATAGAGTTCAGCTACTGAGATAAGACCTACCGATTTTAAGCCAATCGCTAATGCCAAATCAAGTTGGGTAATTTTTTTTTCTTTGCGTATTTTGGCAACATTTTGACCAATTTGCTTGTGTAATGTGTCAATATTACTAAAAGTTAATTCTTTCATAAAAAACTACCTATAGTTAAAGTTCTTGTAAGTATATGCGTATTAATATTTTGTAACAACTAACCATGGTTAGTAAAATATGAGGCGTAATGAAGAAGATATTAAATCCATTTGTGTGGTTTCGTTCTATCATGAAGATATTTGGATACAGTCGTTGTATTTTAGCTGTGAAAAATAGTACATTAGAGTTTGATCGATCACGTACGATTGGAAAAGTATTTAATACCTATATCTATTTTGAAAAGATTCTCTGGAAAGAACGTGTAACACATGCGGGTCAAAAAATTGTTCAAGTAGATGGCTTTATAGATATTGACTTTTTATCATTTGATGAAGTGTATAAAAAAATTTTAAAATCAATCAAAATCATTGCACATTTTAACGTAAGTGCAGATAGGACGGTTAAATTAAATTATATGGGTATTGAAACAACAAATATAAACGGCGAAACCATAAAATATGATATTCATGAGCATGAAATGATGCTCTGCATGCAAGATATTTATGATAATAAACCGATCAGATAGAATTCTACCCCAGTACCCTTCTATTTCCCTCTTTTTTTACATCTTCAAAGTTATCGAGGTAGTCAAGGTAGGCGACTAGGTATTTTCGGCTCATATCGAAGTGCTCTTTAAAAGCTTTGATGTCGATGCCGTTTTCTTTGCGCATAATATCCCTTAGGTGCGCCATCATAGCACTTAAAGCGGTTGTGGTGACAAAGAGGTTGTGCTCTAGGCGTACGACTTTTTTAGCACGTGTGAGGTTCTTGAGTGCGTCATCACCCATTTTACGGTCAATGTCAAGTTCATCGTAGATGTTGTACGGAGCATCGGGCATAAATTCTGCTTTTTGCAAAATGTCATAAATCTTATCTTCGATGAGCGTTTCAATGTTATCAATCTCTATTTGCGCGTTTTTATAGACGCCATTTACAAAGTCTAGCATGCCTTCATCACTCAGTTTTTGCAGTACACTCTCCACCAAAGCAACACTCGCCCATTTGAGCTTCATTGAGAGTGAGTTTGCCGAAAGGAGGGCGTAAGCATTTTTAGTGTAAATCGCTTGAACGATGCGTTTTAACTCTTCTTGCATTGTGACAGGATAGAGTACTAAGCCCTTTTCATCGACAAAAACGTCACTCATTTCATGCGCGATTCTAAGGGCTTCGTCATGATTGAGCCCAAAGCGTTGGTTAGAAGAGATCAGTCCAAAACCGTGTTTGTGCATCTCGACCAAAATGGTAAACGCGCTTTTAAAATCTTTGGTATCTAGGGCTCTTAGAAGCTCTAATTTAACCCTTTTTTTCATAGGATCATTAATAGGGTTCAGGATGCGTCCACCACCGATGGTACGACCACTTGAGCAGATAATGAACGGCTCATCATGAACTAAAAAGAGCTTATGGTTAAATTGCAATTTCGCGTAGCCTTTATCTGCCTTATCTTCACTTTCATAAAACAAAATGCGCGCTTCAACTTGCTTTGTACCCACATACAAGATGACTTTTGAGTTGTGTTTGAGAGGGTGTCCACCAATGCTCTCTACCCAGACATCGGCGACATCAAAACCACGAATAAACCCTTTTTTACACAACAATGCCCCTTTTTCAAAAGAGGTTTTTTGGGCATTTTGAAGATTGATGGCGGTTCGCTGAGACGAATAGGCAGCTTCAACATCGTGGTCGTGGACTTGAAGGTTGCGGATGACAAACTCTTTCTCTAGTTCAGGTGCAAAAAGCTTTTCTCCGACTTTAATCACCCCATCCAAAACCGTTCCGGTAACAACCGTACCCGCTCCCGCGATGGAGAAAGAGCGATCGACGTAGTAGCGAAAGAGATCGTTGCTTTTTTTAGGCGTTACCGGTAGTGCAAAGAGTGCATTTTTAAGGGTTTGAATGGTGGATGGCTCATACACGCTCACGGGGATGATCTCAACAAGGTGAAGGTTTTTAAGGGATTTGAGATGCTCGGTTATTTCGTATGTGCGTTGCTCTATGACTTCAATGGGGGCAAGGTCTTTTTTGGTGAGCGCTACGATGATGTTCTTTACATGTAAAAGATTCAAAATCTCCAAATGCTCTTTGGTTTGAGGCATTATGCCCTCATTGGCATCCACCACCACAAGGCTTGCGTCAAATCCAAACGCCCCTGCGATCATGTTTTTTAACAGCTTTTCGTGTCCGGGAACATCAATGAACGCGACATTTTTGTTCTCATTTTGCATGGAAGAAAAACTAAGGTTGATGGTAATGCCTCGGCGTTTTTCCTCTTCGAGACTGTCGCCTTCAAAGCCTGTAAGTGCCGTTATAAGCGCAGTTTTTCCATGATCAACATGTCCTGCCGTTCCAACGATGATGTATTCCATTATTTCTTGCCTAAAATATTTTCTATGATAGTGATAAGTTTTTCTTCCGTACTTGGAAGAATGGTGCGAAAATCAAGTAAAAATTGCTCATTCTCAATGCGTCCGATAACGTGCGATTCTCGAAATTTTCGCTCTAAAACGGTGGCTTTTCCTTTTACATGTAAAGCGATGGTAGGAAAGCGTCGGTTTGGCAGTGTGCCACCACCCATATAGGTTTCGCTCTTTACGATTTCGCACGCTTCGTTGCCAATTTTCTCTTTGACATGTAACGCTCGTTGCTCCAATTCCTCGACACTTCTAAAGAGTAACCAAAGGGTTGGAATTTGCTCATACTCTTCTCTCAGATACGCTTTGATGCTCTCTTCAAGCAGACTTAGAGTGATTTTATCCACACGAAGCATACGAAGCAGTTGATTCTTTTTAAGCTTTGCGATCAAGTCAGCACGCCCCGCGATAATGCCCGCTTGAACACTTCCAAAAAGCTTGTCACCGCTAAAGCTGATCAGTGAGGGATTACATGTAAGAATTTCGCTGAGGGAATGTTCACGGTTGCCCAAGTTGTACGGCAGCTTTGGCACATAGCCACTCCCTAAGTCGTAGTAGTCCAAAAGGTTATGGTTTGCGGCAAGTTGTTTGAGGTTTTCATAAGGCACATCTTCGCTAAATCCTTCGATGGAGAAGTTGGACTGATGCACTTTCATGAGCATTGCGGTATTTTCATTGATGGCATTGGCGTAGTCGGTGATTTTGGTTTTATTGGTCGCGCCCACTTCATTTAAAAGTGCGCCGCTTTGCTTCATGACTTCAGGGATGCGAAAACTACCACCGATCTCGACCAGTTCGCCCCTTGAGACCACAACTTCTTGGTTTTTGGCAAAGGTATTTAAGATGAGAAAGACGGCTGAGGCGTTGTTGTTGACCACCAATACATCCTCAACATTTAAAAGCTCCCTCAGGTGAGTGCTGACATGTTCATAGCGTTCACCTCGGCTACCCATTTCCAAGTTGTACTCTAAATTAGAATAGTTGCAGATGACGTCACTTGCACGTTCCAACAAGGTTTTAGAGATGAGACTTCTGCCCATGTTGGTGTGTAAAATGACACCCGTGGCATTGATGAGAGGTTTGAGTGAAGGCTCAAAGAGGGCATCATAATCCTTTTTGATTTCGCACATTAAAGTCTCTTCATCAAAACTCTTGATCTCTTGGTTGATCAGTGCTTGACGAATTTCTTCAATTTTTGTTCTGGCAATTTTCATGACTAAGGTTGCATTAGCGCCTTCAAAAAGCGGATGCGTAAGACACTTGTCAATCTTAGGAAGTGATCTTAATGCGTTCATGCGTCCCCCGGAAGTGGCAGTTTGGTCTCATCAAAGAGGTATTTTTTGTTTTGAATTTTCGTGAGAATTCCCTGATCTCCCAGCTGTTTGAAAAGCTTGATGACGGTGGGTTTACTGACATCAACTTGCTCCATAATTTCGCTGTAAGAGTAGTTGAGCATATTGTCATTATCCAAATTTTTAATGATAAAACGAATGATCTCTACTTGCTTACTATCGGTCACTGCGGAGATGGTTTTGATGATGTTGTAAGAACGTTCGATCTCTTTGGCTTGAATTTTTGGCAGCAATACATCGTGCAGAGAGTTTAGGAGCTCCTTGATGTTAACAGGTTTGATGATGTAATTATCGACATGAAGTTTAATCGCATCAAGCAGGTACTCGGTATCGGTAAATGCGGTGGTCACAATGGAGGGAAGTTCAATCTCAAGGTCGTTTTTAACCATGCGCAGAAAGTCCAGACCATTGCTGTATTTGAGGTGAATATCGGCAACGATGACATCTATTTTTTCCGTTTTGATGACTTCTAAAGCTTCTTCAATGGTTTGAACAGGGTAGATCTTTTTGACAAAATCCTCTAAAACAGAGGTGGTATGCTTCAGTAAATCCGCTTCATCTTCGATGTAAAGAATGGAAAAACTACCCAGTAGCTCAAAATTGCGCTTGTTCATCGTCATCACCCTTATTTGTATTGATATGTTTTTTTGGTATTTCTATGGTAAACATGCTGCATGCCCAAAAAAGTTTAGTGCCTAATTTATGGCGAATATTTTTACATGTAATCTTTCCGTGCATGTGTTTCTCGACCATCTGTTTGGACATGTAAAGCCCGATTCCAGTGCCTACGCTTTTGTGTTTGGTCGTAAAGTAGGGGTCAAAAACTTTGGGTATTATATCACTTTTTATACCACCGCCATTGTCGATCACATTGATAAAAATGCGATCAATGCTCTGTCTGGCAATGATATGAATAATCTTGTTATTTTGGTCCGTTTTGCTGGCTAAAACATCTTTTGAGTTACCGATGAGATTGAGAAGTACATGAATAAGCTCATTTTTAAAACCAAAGACTTCCAAATCATCTTTGATAAAAAGTGCAAGAAAGATCTCCTCTTTTTCCAATTGGTACTTGGAAAGATCAATTGCTTTTTGAATCACCTCTTTGATGCGAAAGGCTTTTTTGCTTTTATTGGGATTAAAGAACGTACGAAAATCCTCTAAGGTATCGGACATATTTGAAGAGAGCAGTTGAGCGTCTTTAACACGGGAAGAGATGAAAGGCTCATCGAGCTTTCCTGCTAAAAACTTACTCTCAAAACTTTGAATAATCATCATCAGCGAGCCAAGTGGTTGACGCCATTGGTGCGCAATATTTTGCAGCATTTCGCCCAAACTTGCCAGTCTGGCTTGTTGGAACATGATGTTATCTTTTTTACGGCTGTTCTCAACTTCACGTCTAATGCGAAGTTCCAGTGAATCGTTAAGGTCACGAAGCTCTTTGGTCTTAATTAAAACATTCTCTTCAAGGTAATTGTGCAAATTTTTGAAGTGGTTGATAATGATAAAAAGCACCATGGTGATAAAAAAGAAAATCATACCGATGAGAAGAATAAGCATAACGGTGCTCGTTTGAAAGAGGCTGTCGTTGACTTGTTTCTCTGTAATAGCCTGCTTTAGGTGCGTGGTAATGAGGCTGGAGAGATAAATATTGAGTGAGTTAGCTTCCAGCATAATATCGTCAATTAAAAAGCTAGCTTCTTCGGTTTTGGAGTATTTTAACAGTTCGAGCATAATGTTGATTTTGGTGTCAATGCTCTGCATTTTGACACTGATTTTTTCCACAATACCTTGCTGGAAGATCGTTTTTTCAGGAATGTCCGGTGTCACCAAAAAGAGACTGAGCCACTTGCTTGCAAAATAAGGAAGACCGCCGATTTGACGGTTGGTGGCAAATTGGTAGCTGTTCCACTGTTTGTGAACGATCTGTTGCGCTAAGAAAATGACCTCGATGGCATCGTTGTTGCTGATCTGCTTTTCTCTGATGTCCCGCAATGTTTCTGCAATATTGACACGGTAATTGTCTTTAATCTCTTCAAGGTCAACTTGCGGTTGCGTGTGTTTTTGAAAGAGGGTTTCATAGTCGTATTTGAGCGCAAAAATAGAGACGAACATCAAAAAACCAATGGTGATCGTACCGCTTAAAATAATAAAGATGAGAATCTTCGTTTTGTTAGAAAACTTGATGGTCTCTAGTTTTTGGTTAATAAACTCTACAAATGTCATCTTAATACTCATACTTTTGGATGATCTCAAATTTGCCATTCACATAATTTGAGAGATAGACTTGATTGAGCAGTTGGGCATGGTGGTAAAAGAGTGGAATGTTATCGAGTGTTTGGGTTGGGACATGTTTGAGTTTATCTAAAAATTTCCCACGTGTAATGGTTCCATTGATCGCCCTAAGTGCTGTGACCACTGCTTTTGCCGCAAGATACGATTCGTAAGAGACCAAAGAAGGTTTCTCCTCTGGGTAGTAAAAAGCAAGATTTTTAAGATATTCGACCGCTTCTTTAGAGTAAAAATCATCGTAAGAGGGAACGGTTTGCGAAAAGAGAATGTTGTCACCTTTGCCGTGTAACTCATTCATGAGTGCGTCAGCGTTGACAAAAGAGATAGGGCAAAAAATGATTTTTGAGGAAGCATATTCTTTCATTTTTTCGATAAATCGAGCAGTTGGCTTGTATGCGCCAACGAGGATGATGGCTTCGGGTTTTGCCGCTTCAAGCTCATGGATAGCATGGCGAATGGAGAGGGTGTTGCGTTTATACGTACCTTCTGCAATGAGTTGCAAGTTGCGTTTTGAGAGGGCATTGGAAAGGGCGATGTACCCTTCTTCGCCATAATCATCATTTTGGTAGAAGATCGCAAAACGGGTAATGTTCTTCTGTTGGGTTAAATACTCCACTAAAGCATCAAGTTCTTCGGTGTAGGAGCTTCTAAAGTTGACAATGTTGTCGGTATCTTTGGTGCGTAGAAATGAAGCACCTGTGTAAGGTGCAATGAAAGGGATATCGCTTTGTGTAATGAGAGGAAGAACACGTTTAACCGTAGGTGTTCCGACAAAGCCAAAAAGGGCGAAAACGTCGTCTTTGGTAATTAGTTTTATGGTGTTGCTAAAGGTATTTTCTGGTTCATACTTGTCATCATACTGGATAAATTCGATCTTTTTACCTTGTACACCGCCTCTAGCATTGGTATGGCTAAAATAGGTATTGGCTCCAACGACGACATCTTTCCCTAAGTGGCTATTGATACCACTCAGCGGTAAGGATGCGCCAAGGAGAATGGTGTTTCTTTCCGTGCTTTTAAAAAAAGGGTTAAAGAAAAACATCAATACCATAACGCCTAAGGCTGAAAAACTTAGAATCAGAAAGTTTTTGTTTACCAAGATAGAATTACCTTTAATCGTTGATTGAAACTATTATAGCTTAAGAAGATTAACGCAACCTAATTGAGTCAACACCTCTTAATACTTTGTATATATACAAATATATAACGTATTGGAGAGCCGATAAACTTTGTCTTGTTAAGAACCATTTAATCCAATTCATTTTACAATTCGGTAAACTATGATTTACCAATATGGGAAACACAATGCAAAAAGAGTATGTTTTTTACGATAATATCGGCTTAGACTTTCCACTCAGCGAAGAGATAGCGCTTGTCAAAACGGCTTCTAAAGGTGAATATCTTGTCTCCAATGACCCTGAAGCAGAAGCGATTATTTACGCGCCAGAGATCAATTTTTACCTCCAACAATCGCGCGATAGCATTGCCCAAAAAATTAAAAATGTTACAAAACTTTACGCGATGCGCGCACTTGGATTTGACTTTGCGCAAGATATGGACTACGCACAAGAAGTAGGCACTAAAGTTTTGATTGTTACTGATGATGCAAGCCATGAAGCCCTTAAAGAAGAGCTTAGGGATGAAGATTTTACCGTGATGCTTCTTTCGCCTTCAATGGTTTTAGACGTCAATGGGCACATCGGAGATTTACATGTAACGCTTAAAAAAGAGGATGAGCTCCTTGAATTAGAGTGCGATCAGATTCTTTGGTGGAACGCTCCAACGTTTGCCATGAAACAAAGTGGTGTGTATGACCCAGCACTTCTTGGTTTGGAAGGTGCGCTTAAAAAACTTCGTGACAACAAAGGCGAGTACCACTATAAAAACTATATCAACTACGATCCTTCCATCTGCCAGTACCATGAAAGACGCGAAGAGATTTGCGGTAAATGTGCTGAGGTGTGTCCAACGGTTGCGATTTTAAAAGAAGATGAGACTAAGCATTTAGTCTTCTCACACATTGACTGTCATGGGTGTGGCGGTTGTATCAGCGTATGCCCAAGTGGAGCGCTTGATTATACGCAGATGCCACGCATTGCTTTTTCGCATTTGAGTGATTATTTTAAAGGTTCAACGGCGCTCATTATTCCGCATAAAATGGATTTAGGCTTGATTGACATTCCTTTGAAAGAGGGCGTTTTACCTTTGATGATTGAGGGTGAAAAGTATTTGCATGAGGCGCATCTTTTAAATCTGCTTCAAACCAGTGGCAATCCGATCATTTTCTATACCGATTTTATCTCTAAAGGTACGGGGGATGTCATTCGCATTCTCAATGAAATTTTTGAGAGAAAGTACCACAAAAAAGCCATTTATGTGTGTGAAGACAGTGCTGATTTGGCGCGTATTTTTGAAGGGTTGCAGAGCATTCCTGAGTGCATGTACGGCATCAATGAAGAGGAGCTTCGCAAACGTGAGATTTTCTCTGCGCGCCTTGCGCATTTAGTGGATGGTGAAGATTTAGGTGTGGTGAAAACGGGTGAACATGTCCATTACGGCGATATTAAAATAGATGAGAGTAAGTGTACTTTGTGTCTCAGTTGTGTGGGAGCGTGTAATGTACGAGCACTCACGGCACACCCTGAAGATAATTCATTGCGTTTTAACGCGTCTATTTGTACGAATTGTGGCTATTGTGAAGTGACCTGTCCTGAGAAGGATTGTCTCACCGTCATTAAAGATGAGATCAGTTTAAAACCAAGTTGGTTCTCTCAGCGCGTTATGGCAAAAGATGAGCTTTTCACCTGTCTTGAGTGCGGAATGCCTTTTGCGACCGTTAAAGCGGTAGAAAAAATCGCAGCCATTATGACGCCACTCTTTGGCGATGATGAAGTAAAACTTCGTACACTTTATTGCTGTGCGGCGTGTAAACCCAAAGTGATGTTTAAAGCCCACATGGAAAATGAAAATAAAGGACTTAGCCTATGAATAAAGAGGCAATTAATAAAGCAAGAGCCGTTTATTACGGGCTCTTTGCCTCACTTTTAACGTTTTTTGATAACCACAATGATCTTGAACTTATTCAAAAAACGATTGAGCTTTTAGCTCAGAATCCACTGGATGATGAGAGTAAACTAGCGTTTAGTAATATGCAAAAATTGCTTATTACTAAAGGATATGATTCCCTTAAAGAAGAGAGCGATACGGTTTTCTTTAGCCCCTATTCTGCGTACATTCCTGTAACAGCATCTTTCTTTTTAGAAAATCGTGATGATGGAAAAAAACGTTTGGAGATGGTCAATTATGTCTTAAGCTCCAATTATAGACGCGACAACGAAAAGTTTAAAGAGCTTGAGGATCACATCGGTTTTATTGTTCTGTTTTTGCAAAAGATGATTGAAGAAGAGTTAAATGGCAATGAGAAGAGCGCCCAGCTCTCTCGTGAAGTGTTTGTGAACATTCTCAATCCGTTTGTGGATGAGTTCATTCTTGCCCTTCATGCACATGAAAATAGCTCTTTTTACCAAGAATTTGCGGTTGTCATGCAATCGTTTATAGCGCTCGAACGACTCTATTTGGATGTGAAAAAACCAACCAAAGAAAAAGAAGATGAAGCACCACGCATCTTTACGAAAGAGCTTAAAAAAACACGCAAACCGATTACGCCAAGACCTAAGAAAAATATGGAAGAGTTCGTACTTTAACGGTTTACATGTAGATATGCCAAGAGGGCATATCTACGATCTTTCACAGATATTAATATGCTTATTTTGCATAGATGTAAAATTTTTACATGTAAAGGATTTAGAGCTGAAAAAATAGTGGTTTTTTGAGCTCTCTCTTTGGTGTTCAAAGAGAAATTCTGCAAGGAGAAAATGACCATGCAAGATCAAAGAAGGAGTTTTCTTAAAAAAACTCTGAGCGTTGGTGCAGTCGCTGCAACGGTGAGTGTCGGAGCAATTGCTGGTGACACAGGTGCAAAAACAGCAGGAAGTAATGGTGTTGTTAAGGGAAAATCGAAGAAAAAAGAGATTCTCTACACAAAAACAGCCAATTGGGACGCGTATTATCACGCGGCAGTCTAAGGAGATTAGATGAGTAAAGAGATGTTAAAAGACGCCTCTTTGCACATGGGAAGACGATCATTTCTAAAAATGGCGGCCATCGGAGCGAGTTTTGGAGCAACAACAGCGTTTGCATCCAGCGACTCAATCAGACCAGCCACCGAAGAAGAAGTGAAAAATCCATTCCCAGGGTCAAAGAGAGTTAAAACGATTTGTAGTATCTGTTCTGCAGGTTGCGGTATTATCGCCGAAGTTCAAAATGGTGTGTGGGTTCGCCAAGATGTGGCTGGGGATCACCCAATTAGCGAGGGAAGCCACTGTTGTAAAGGCATTGACCAGATTGATTTGGTTAAGAGCAAACAACGTATTAAGTATCCTCTCAAAAAAGTCGATGGAAAATGGCAACGAATCAGTTGGGATCAAGCCGTTAACGAGATTTCAGATAAGATGCTTAAAATGCGCGCCGAAAATGGCCCAGACATCGTAGAATTTTTAGGTTCTGCAAAATTCAGCTTGCAACAGGCTTTCTATTTTAGAAAATTTGCTGCAATGTGGGGAACAAACAATATTGACCACGTAGCTAGAATTTGACATAGTGCTTCCGTCGCAGGTGCTGCGAATACATTTGGATACGGTGCTATGACACAACAATTTGGTGATGCGGTTAATGCAAAAGTCATTATGATGATTGGTGCAAACTCAGCCGTTGCGAACCCTATTGGATTTAAACACTTCTTACAAGCAAAAGACCGTAATGGTACAAAATTGATCGTTGTTGATCCAATTTATACAAGGAGTGCGGCAAAAGCAGATCTCTACCTACGTATTCGTTCAGGTACAGACATTGCGTTTGTTTACGGAATGCTTCACATCATCTTCAAAAATGGTTGGGAAGATAAAGAATTTATCGACACACGCTCTTACGCGATGGATCAAATCCGCGTGGAAGCTGCCAAATGGACACCCGAACTTACTTCTGATGTTACAGGCATTCCCGTCGATCAAATCATTCAAGCAACAACACTTTTTGCTCAAAATACACCAAGCGCTATTGCATGGTCACTGGGTATTACACAGCACAGTGTGGGCTCATCAAATACGAGAATCCTTCCAATCCTTCAAATTGCTCTTGGCAACATGGGTAAAAAAGGTGGTGGACTTTACATCATTCGTGGACACGACAACGTTCAAGGTGCAACCGATATGGGTAACCTTGCAGACTCACTTTCAGGCTATTATGGTCTTGAAGACCCAGCTTGGAAATACTTCGCGCAGTCTTGGGGTGTGGATTACGAATGGCTCAAAGGCAGATTCTTTGAGAAAAAATGGATGAATGAAAAAGGGTACTCGCTTTCTCAATGGTGGCAAGGTGTTCTTCAAGAGGTGAAAACATACTCTTCTGCCCCCGTTCGCGCCGTTTGGATTCAAGGAACGGGTATTACTTCCATGTCTCAACAAGCGAAAATCAAAGAAGCGCTTGACAAACTTGATCTCGTCGTCATTGCAGAGCCATTTGTCAATGAAGCCGCTGTTTTAACCAGTCGCAAAGATGGCATTTACATTCTTCCTGTGGCAACACAGTTTGAAAGTGAAGGAACTGTAACCGCAACCAATCGCTCCTCTCAATGGAGAAGTAAAGTCGTTGAGCCTCTTTATGAGAGCAAAACAGACGAAGAGGTTATGTTCCTTTTCGCGAAAAAATTTGGCTTCTATGATCAGTTTGTTCAGGGTATGAAAATGGATGTCAAAGAGGGTAAAGTCGTTCAAGTCAAAAATGACTTCAAATGGCCAGATGACGCTGTTCGTGAGATTGCTCGAACGATCAAATCCATTGGTTTAAGTGGCTGGACTCCTGAGAGACTTCGTAGCCATCAAGAAAATTGGCACATGTTCGATCCTGTTACCCTAGAAGGAAAAGGAGTCATGAAAGGTCAGTATTACGGTCTTCCATGGCCGTGTTGGGATGACAAACATCCGGGTTCTCCGATTCTTTATCGTCGTGATGTGCCTGTGGCTGAGGGTGGTATGGGCTTTAGAAATCGCTTTGGTTTGGAGCACAATGGTGTGAACCAACTCGCCGATAAGAGCGTAACCGTTGCGGGCTCAAAAATTGAGGGTGGTTATCCACAACTCACTAAAGAGAACATCGAAAAAGTGCTTGGCATTACATTGACCGAGGAAGAAAAAGCACAAATGGGCGGAAGCTGGGCGATGGACTTTAGTGGACTCATTCAGCAAAAAGCGCGTGAAGCGGGTGTGTGTGTTTACGGAAATGCAAGAGCACGTACCATCGTTTGGGAATTCCCAGATCCAGTGCCATTGCATAGAGAGCCGATCCACTCACCACGCTGGGATTTGGTTGCGAAATATCCAACCTATGAAGATCAGCCTAAAAACTTCCGTGTTGAGACAAAATTTAAGTCTGAGCAACAAAAACAAGACTGGTCTAAAGAGTTCCCAACCATGTTGGTCAGTATGAGGGTTGTTAACCTCAGTGGTGCTGGAATGCTAGAGCGTACAAGTAAATATCTCTCAGCGATTACGCCAGAGATGTTCTGTAACATTCACCCAGATTTGGCACTCAGTCATGGCATTAAAGATCGTGACATGATGTGGATTCATGCGCCTCAAGGTACCAAAATCAAGGTTAAAGCCTACCATAATCACAGTGTAACACCGGATCGTATCTGTATGCCGTATAACTTTGCGGGTATATTCCAAGGAATCGATTTGAGTGCGAATTACCCAGAAGGTACGAAACCGTATGCTATCGGTGAGAGTTCAAATACTATCACAAACTATGGTTTTGATGTGATCACGCAAATTTCAGAGTTCAACGCCGGTCTATGCCGCGTCGAGAAAGCATAGGGGGTGGATGATGAGTGAATTATCAAAAATGAAATTTTATTGTGATACGAACCGTTGTATCGAATGTTTTGCCTGTTCAGTCGCCTGTGCGGAAGCGCACGATCTTCCTACAGGCATTAGCAGACGTAAGGTTATTACGCTGTTTAATGGCGTAGAAGGTAAAGAAATTTCGACTTCCATTGCCTGTATGCATTGTACAGACGCACCGTGTGAGCAAGTATGCCCAGTGGATTGTTTCTATATCAGAGAGGACGGCATCGTTCTTCATGATAAAAACAGATGTATCGGTTGTGGTTACTGCTTGTACGCATGTCCATTCGGTGCTCCACAATTCCCAAGAGATGGTGCCTTTGGTGCTAAAGGGGCAATGGATAAATGTACCATGTGTGCCGGAGGTCCTTTGGAGACAAACTCGGTTCATGAGCGAGAACTTTACGGTCAAAACCGTATTGCAGAGGGAAAAGTACCGATGTGTGCATCTATCTGCTCTACCAATGCCCTTCTTGTGGGTGACGCGGAAAGTGTTTCTGCGATTTACCGCAAAAGGGTCGTAGGTCGAGGACGAGGCGCTTAAAGGAGCAGCAATGAGAAAGTATGTAACTATGATCATTGCAGCTCTGAGTTTGGCATCAGTGGCATTTGCCACTGAAAGCCAAATCTGGGGTGAGATGCGCATACAAAATATTTTAGGATACGATAAAGAGGGAAGTACCCATTTAGGACCTTTGTTTACCATGTTACAGCATCAATACTTCGCATGGATATTCCTAGGAGTTCTAATTGGAGTTCCTTTAGCTTTCTTTATCCATTATAAGATTATAGGACCTAAAGTCTTTCCACACAGTGCAAAGAAATACTATGCCTTTAATCTCTATAATAGAATAATCCACCAAGTAGCAGCCGTCAGCTTCTTGGTGATCGTACCCACAGGATTTATCATCGTCTTTGGTGACTTCTTTGGAGGTGGAACCTTGGTGAGAATGGCAAAGAACCTTCATGGCATCTTTACCATACCTTTTACCATCGTGGTCATCCCAATGGCACTTATGTGGCTTAAAGAAGCTCTCTTTAATCTCGATGATATTAAATGGTTTATGATCCTAGGAGGTTACCTCTCTAAAGAGAAAAAACCAATCTTGGCAGGTAAGTTTAATGCCGGTCAAAAGATGTGGTACTGGGTAGCCATATTAGGTGGTATTACCATGATACTTAGTGGTGCCATAATGTTCTTCCTAGACTTTAAAATGCAAATGTTGCATGATCTAACCGGTCTGTCTCAAATAGACCTGCTAAGAGCAGCAGCAATCATTCATAATGTGATGGGATTTGCCGTGGTAGCACTCTTTATTACCCATGTGTATATGTCTATGTTCGCTATTAAAGGAGCAGTGCAGAGTATTATTACAGGGTATGTTGAAGAAGAAGTGAAGATTCTTCACAGTACATGGTATAAAAAGCTTAAAGATCAGGGTAAGTTTTGATTTTACACGCTTCCCAAGCCAAGCTTGAAAAGCTACGTTGCACTATGCACTGAAGCTTGCCTCTTTCGAGGCAGAATAATTCTACATGTAAGCTTTACATGTAAAGTATGGAAAGTCTTTTTTTAAGGCTTTCCGTATTGATTTATCTGATTATTCTCTGAACGAGTGACGCACTAAAAAAAGTGCACAAGAGAGTATAAAAGCGATACTCATTGAAATTGTAAAAAGTAAAGAACTCCCAATGGTGTCCCATAACCATCCTCCAATACTCAGTGAAAGAAGGGTGCAAACACCGATACTAAAGTAGTAAACGCCATAAGCGCTGGCTTTGAGCTCTTTGGGTGTATTATCTGCAATAATCGCTTTTGCAAGAGAATTAAACCCACCTGCAAAAAAACCATAAATCGCAAACCCAAGCCAAATTCCGATTTCACCGCCATAGTTCATTAGTGCGGTGGCTATAGCAAAGAAGAGGTATATAAGTGCCAATAAAAGGGGTTTTCCGTACTGGTCTGCAAATTTTCCTATGTGTATGGCACTGAGCGATAATGTTCCATTGTAGAGTGTGTAGAGAAGAAGGATAAGCGCTAAAAGAGTCTCATGTTCTTCCGCTTTGAGGATCATAAAGGCGTAGTTCATACTAGCAAGTGCAAAGAGCGATTGAAAAAGGACAAGGAGATAAAAAGGTTTTGAAAGGGCACTGGGGCGAAAGGCTTTAAGAGGAGCGGGCGTAAAAGGGGCATCTTCGACCCAAAAAAGAATGACGACCAAAGAGAGAAGACCAGGAATGATGCTAAGTAAAAAAACAGTTCTAAAGGTACTCTCTTTTTCTCCTAAATACCACAGCATAAAAAACGCAAAGAGTGAGCCAGCAATAGCGCCTGCACTGTCCATCATCTTATGAAAACCAAAAACAAGCCCTGTTGTCTTGGGCGTCACAAAAGCACTTATGAGAGCGTCTCTTGGCGCACTTCTAATGCCTTTGCCGACACGGTCTGAAAAGCGCACAAGGGCGACCATGCCTGCACTTTGTGCAAAAAAAGCTAAGGGTTTGATGAGATTGGAAAGGGCATAACCCAAAAGCACAAGGTTTTTGCGTTTTCCCATACGATCAGACATAAAGCCAGAAAGCGCTATCAATAAAGCAACACCAAATTCAGCAACACCTTCTATAAGCCCGATTTCACTTTTGTTAGCATGCAAAAATCGCTCTAAAAAAAGCGGCAATAAAGGCAAAATCATCTCTGTTGAAAAGTCCGTAAAAAAGCTGTTAACGCCAAGAGCGATGATGTTTTTTGAGATCATTTCCGGCCTTTACATGTAAAGATGTTAAAGACTAAAGGGTGCCATACTCTATGGCAGTTTTAGTGTAAAAAAGTCCCAATTTTTCTTCGGTTAAAAGAGCAAAGAGTTTTTCACATTCGGCTTCGCTAACGTTCATAATGATCTCAAGCGGCTCATCGGCAAGTTCAAAAAATGTGGATGAGTGTAGTTTCCCATCTCTTCCGATGCCTTGTGAGGCATGAAGAATCGTGACACCTTTGATTCCAATTTTTTCAGAAACGTCAACAAGCCAATGACTGATGTGCTCGCCGTTTGGGTGTTTACGGCTTTGCAGCGTTGAAAAAACGAGTTGAAAACCTTTCATAAGCTTCCTTTTTGAAGTAGGGTATAACTGGCAATGCCAAGGAGTGTCATAGTGATCGAACCCATTACATGTAAAAGGGCTGCCACAATGCTAAGACTTAGACGTCCTTCTTGAATAAGGGTGACGATCTCTGCACTAAAGGTACTAAACGTCGTGAGTCCACCTAAAAAACCTGTGATGATGAAAAGTCGCCATTCGGGTGCAAGGGCTGTGTTGGAAGCAAAAAAAGCAATGAATAATCCGATGAGATAACCGCCAATGAGATTGGCACTCAAAGTTCCTAGTGGAATAGAAGGGTAAATGCTGTTCAGTTTTGTTCCCAAAAACCAGCGTAAAAGTGCGCCAAAACCAGCACCTGAAAAAATAGCCAAAACGGTGTAAAACATCAAAAAGACCTTTTTACAAATTTAAAAAGATTATAACATAAAAGAGACTAAAAAGATTTTATACATTAGTAAATCGCTTGATATTCTTGACAATTCAAAACAAACCTGCTATTATTTCGTCAATTTAAAACAAGGAGGTAACCATGAAGTCTCATTTTTCCCTTATTCATGGGAATAGTGCTCATGTTTTTTTTCTGATGTGTTGCTAAAAAAACGCCTTACAACTGTAAAAATTTCTGCCTCGTAAGAGGCAAGCTTCAGCGCCTTAGCGGCCAGCGTAGGCATAGGGGCTTTGCCATGTGCCGTTCAAAAAATAATGTAACACAAAGGAAAAAAATATGAAATTCTTCAAATCAAACAACCTCTTTGGGGTAGCCATAGCAGTTTTGGCGCTCGTAGCGCCTTTTATTCACGCCGCAGACATCTCCTTGCTCAATGTCTCGTATGACCCAACCAGAGAGTTTTACAAAGAGTACAACCAAGCCTTTGCCAAACACTGGAAAGAGCTTAAAGGCGATAATGTAACTGTGCGTCAGTCTCATGGTGGTTCGGGTTCACAAGCCAGAAGTGTCATTGATGGGTTGGATGCTGATGTGGTCACTTTAGCACTTGCTTATGATGTCGATGCCATCGCCCAAAAAGCAAAAGCAATTGATCCTAATTGGCAAAAACGTTTAGCGCATAACAGTGCACCGTATACCTCTACTATCGTCTTTTTGGTACGTAAAGGCAATCCAAAAGGCATTAAAGACTGGGATGATTTAGTGAAGTCTGATGTCAAAGTCATCACGCCAAACCCAAAAACCTCAGGAGGTGCTAGATGGAACCATTTAGCGGCTTGGGGTTATGGACTTGAAAAATACGGCAGTGAAGAGAAAGCCAGAGAGTTTGTGACCAAAATCTATGCCAACGTTCCTGTTCTTGACTCAGGGGCTCGTGGATCTACGAACACCTTTGTTCAACGTGGACTTGGTGACGTGCTACTGGCATGGGAAAATGAAGCCTTTCTTTCTATCAACGAACTAGGTCGTGATAAATTTGAAATCGTTGTCCCCAGTGTGAGTATTCTTGCAGAGCCAAGTGTGAGTGTTGTCGATAAAAATGTGGAGAAAAAAGGGACAAAAGAGGTAGCAACGGCATATCTTGAGTACCTTTACTCTAAAGAGGGACAAAGAATTGCAGCCAAAAATTACTATCGTCCAACTGATCCTGAAATTGCTAAAGAGACAGAGTCAACCTTTCCAAAACTGAAACTCTTTACGATTGATGCTGTCTTTAACGGATGGGGTGAAGCTCAGAAAAAACACTTTGCCGATGGTGGCGAGTTTGACAAGATCTTCGCTTCAATCAAGCGATGAAGTGGCAATTTAGAAAACCGAGTGTCTTGCCAGGTTTTGGCTTGACGCTCGGCTTTAGCCTGACCTATGTGACCCTCTTAGTGCTCATACCACTCGGAGGGTTACTGCTTTATACGACGAAACTTTCGTGGAGCGAATTTGGTGCGGTCATTCTTGACCCTAGAGTTCTGGCTTCATTTAAACTGAGTTTTGGCGCAAGTCTTATTGCGGCGGTTATCAACCTCTTTTTTGGACTGATTGTCGCGTGGACTTTAGCTCGGTATAACTTTTTTGGTAAAAAAATTGTCGATGCACTGGTTGATTTGCCTTTTGCACTTCCAACCGCCGTTGCGGGTATTGCCCTAGCGGCAATTTTTGCGCAAAGTGGTTGGATCGGTAGACTTTTAGATCCATTAGGCATCGTGATCGCCTATTCTAGGGCGGGGGTTGTGGTTGCACTCGTCTTCATCGGGCTTCCTTTTGTAGTACGCACGGTTCAGCCTGTCATCGAGGAGTTTGAAAAAGAGTTTGAAGAGGCGGCGACAAGTTTGGGTGCGTCATGGTTGCAAACCTTTACAAAGGTGATTTTACCCTCGTTAATGCCAGCTCTTTTAACAGGGTTTGCACTCTCGTTCGCAAGAGCTCTGGGTGAGTACGGTTCGATCATCTTTATCTCAAGCAATATGCCCTTTGTGAGTGAGATCGTACCGCTCATCATCGTGACCAAGCTTTCGCAGTTTGATTATGTGGGCGCGACGGCAGTAGGAACCGTGATGTTGCTTGCGACATTCGTCATTTTGCTTTTGATCAATCTTATTCAGATTTACAGTCGCGAAAAAAGTTTATAGGAAAAGAGAATGCAAACAGAACATCGTTTAGAGCCTAGGTGGCTTAAACCACTTTTATTGGGTATTACGCTTCTTTTCTTAGGAATTTTTTTAGTGCTTCCTTTGGGAATCGTATTTAGTGAAGCCTTGGCAAAAGGGTGGAAGGTATATTGGGAATCTATCACTGAACCAGACGCCATCGCTGCGATTAAGCTAACCCTTTTAGTGGTCTTAATTACCGTTCCGCTCAATACGGTTTTTGGTGTAGCCACGGCGTGGCTGATCGCTAAGTTTGAATTTCGAGGCAAAGGGCTTCTTATCACGTTGATTGACCTGCCTTTTGCTGTTTCTCCTGTTATTGCAGGTCTGATTTTCGTGCTTTTATTTGGAAGTCAAGGTTGGTTTGGAGCGTGGCTGAGTGCGCATGATATACGCATTGTCTTTGCGACTCCGGGCATTATAGTTGCGACGTTGTTTATCACCTCGCCCTTTGTAGCACGTGAGATCATTCCTCTCATGCAAGAGCAAGGCAAAGATGAAGAAGAGTCTGCCTTAACACTCGGCGCCTCAGGGTGGCAAACGTTTTGGAAAGTGACGCTTCCCAACATCAAATGGGGGCTTTTGTATGGTGTCATTCTCAGTAATGCTAGAGCAATGGGTGAGTTTGGAGCGGTTGCGGTTGTTTCAGGTCACATCAGAGGCTTGACGACAACAATGCCTTTACATGTAGAGATTTTATACGGCGAGTACCTGTTCACAGCTGCCTTTGCGGTTGCTTCACTTTTGACCCTTTTAGCACTGGTGACATTGGTGCTTAAAAGTTTCATTGAGTGGCGCATCGGTAAAAAACGCTCACTCGCGCACTAAGGATAAACCATGAGTATTCAGATTTCAAATATTAACAAGCGTTTTGATAATTTTGTAGCATTAGATAACATTAACTTAACCATTCCCGATGGCGAGCTCGTAGCACTTCTTGGCCCTTCTGGTTCAGGTAAAACGACCTTGCTTCGCATTATCGCAGGGCTGGAAGAGGCCGATAGCGGAACGATCTATTTTAACGGAGAAGATACCACCGCAACGCACGTGCGTGACCGAGGTGTGGGGTTTGTGTTTCAGCACTACGCGCTTTTTCGGCACATGAGTGTGTTTGAAAACGTCGCCTTTGGACTTCGTGTCAGACCTAAAGAGACACGCCCGAGCGAAGACGAGATCAAAGAGCGCGTACATAAGCTTCTTAAACTTATTCAACTCGACTGGATTGCCAATCGTTACCCATCACAACTCTCTGGCGGACAACGCCAACGTGTAGCACTTGCGCGTGCCCTTGCTGTCGAGCCAAAAGTGTTGTTACTCGATGAGCCTTTTGGCGCATTGGATGCCAAAGTACGCCAAGAACTTCGCCAATGGCTAAGAGCTTTGCACGATGAGATTCACATTACCAGTGTGTTTGTGACCCACGATCAAGAAGAAGCCCTTGAGGTTTCTGACAAAATTGTCGTGATGAATCAAGGCAAAATCGAGCAAATCGGCACTCCCGAAGAGGTGTACGACAGACCTGCGAATCCGTTTGTCTATAGCTTTTTGGGCAATGTCAATCTCTTTCATGCCCGTGTGGAGCAAGGCTCACTGCATCTTGAAAACACAGAACTCAACACGCCCGATCTGGGAAGTTCTAAAGAAGCATCGCTTTTTGTTCGTCCGCACGAGATCAACATTAGCATCGACAATGCAGAGGGAAGTGGCATTGAAGCCAAACTCACTGGTTGGAGGCTCGTAGGCCCTAGGGTTCGTGTGGAACTTGAAACCGTGCATGCCCACCAAAGGGTGGAAGCGGAGATTTCAAAAGCACAGTGGCAGACGATTAAAACGCATGAAAATGACTCTTTATTTGTTCATTTTGAAAGTGCCCGCATCTACACAGGTGAAGCTTCGTGGAATGATTATGTTATCTAAAATCTTTACATGTAAAAAGCAACAAGAATAAAAAAGTAAAAAGGGGTCGGTTACCATTTTAGCTTTCAAAAGTTAAAAATTTAGCTGACCCCTTTATTCTTTTAATTAATGTATATTTCTATATCTACGCTTTTTAATCTATTACCATCAAAATTTAATTGTAATGTGGTTTCATCTAATTGCATTTTTAATGCATCTGCTTTCTCATTTGAGTCTATGCCAAATCTTTTTAACAGCTTTTTTTTGTCTCTATCTTCAGGATGTATTGCACTGGCATCAAAATGTATTGAAGTAATAAGAATTTTTTCATTCTCTCCTCTAGATATATACTCAGTTGAAAATCCCTTGCCTTTATAGGTTCTAAAATCCTCTTTATGTAGCATTGCTCCAGCTAAATAAATGAGTTCACTTGTATTATCATCATCTTTTTTTGGAGGGTATTTGAGAGTTCTCAAAACTTTATAAACTTCATATTCACGAGCACCACAAAAATCACCTATAGCATCAATGTTAAATACTTTAATCTCTTTAACTTCGCTCTGAGCAAATAAGAAATGAGCAAAAAGCATCAACAGTATCATTAGCTTCATTTTTGTTCCTTTGTTATTTCGATAAGTTTTAAGGTATCTGCTTGAAAAAAGAGTTTTAAATGTTTATTGTTACATTGCAAAGAAATTTTAGAAGCTGTTTCATCAGGCTTAATGCCCAGTCTAGTTAAGAGATTTTTTTTATCAGCCCCCGCATTGTCATTGTTTTCTATCTTGATAGATTCCCAATCTAACGCATTTCCATTTTTAACTAAAACTACTGAAAAATCAACTTCTGTATTTTGTTGACCACTTATGTATAAACTTTTGTTTTTAGCAATCTCTTTAACATACCGCCATTTATAATTAGGATCCGTCTCTGTGACGCTTGTAGGTTCAATTTCTCGTGCCATGATGAAGTCACATACTGCAGGATGATTAAAGTGTTTAATCTCTTTTTCTTTTATTCTATTGTAATTATCTTCCTTATTTTCAATAGTTAGAATTGAATCTATTTCAAGAGAAGAAGAATTCATAGTGTTATCTCGAACACAATGAACAAAATTGGTTCGAGATTGAGTACTATTATTAGTAGAATAATTTTCAATAAACCAAAATTTGTCATTATTGTTAGCAGAAATCGTCGAACTCCAATATCGATCAGAAGTTAAATTTACAAAAGCATCATTAATAGCGGGGATAACTTTGTTATAATCTTTTATGCTATATAACTCTTCAATACGTGGCAATCTCCAATTATCATATCCACCAAGTCTTAATGCTCTACAGTAACGATTGGCATCTAACCATTTATTTTTCGTAAATTTCACAGCCTCGTCATCTTGCCATTGAAGATTTGTTTTTGTATCGGTGACGATCTTTTGGTTATCATCTCTCGTAAAACCAGAACGTTTATACTCAGCAAAAGAGTTAAATGTACCAAAAGTTCCCCCTCTGACACAGCGAAAATGTCTTTTAGAAACTATAGCGCTACCCCATAGAGAACCATTCTGTGTTCTAACAATATGAGCAGATTCCATTGAATTAGCATAAATCGTAGAACTCCAGTAGTCATCGAACGAAAAATTGACAAACTCTTTCTGTATAGCAGGATTGAAACGACTATAATCCGTAATGGTTTGCAACTCCTCAATACTCGGCACTCGCCAATCATTATACCCACCAAGTTTCAAAGCTTCACAAGAGTTCTTTGCATCAGACAAATTCATTTTTGCTATTTTCGTGACATTATCATCTTGCCAAATAAGCCCAGAAGTGCTATCGGTCACTATCTGTTTTTCGTTGTCTCTACTAAATTCAGCAAACATTTCGGTAGTTATCAAAAGTGTTGTAAATATAAAGATTAATTTTTTCATCTTTTCCCTCTTTTATTTAGCTTTACATGTAAAACTTTGTTTGTTGTAAAAGTCTTACATGTAAAGAATTTAAAACGACAATAATCATTCTAACAAAAACACGTCACAGTTTGCATCACAAAATAATAATATTGATTAACGAAGCATAATGCTGGGCTAAATTTTAACTTTTTAGTTGCTACTTCAATCAATAAATGTAAAAAATTAGCCCATCTCCTTTGCCTTTTTAGGTTCATTTTCATCTTTACATGTAAAGCGTTTGGAATTGACAGGTTATAAGGCTTTGGAGTAGCATTTTGTTATCAATCTACCACAAGGAGCTACGATGAAATACGGCGCTAGAAATGAGATCACAGCAACGGTTAAAAGGATCAAAAAAGGTGAAGTGATGTGCCAAGTGGATGTGGGCGACATCATTGCCAATAAAATGAGCTCTGTTATGACCATGGACTCGATTGAGGAGATGGGACTTAAAGAGGGCGATAAAGTGAAAGTGGTTGTCAAAGCGGTGAGTGTGCTACTCATCAAAGAATAAAAGTTATTGAAGATGCCCAAAAATGGGCATCTTTATCTTCTTACGCGACTCTCCATAAAATAATCCCTTTTTCGGCTTCCGTTTGCACAATGACTTTGTCATTGAATGTATTGGCGACTAAAATGGATTCGACAATCTCTTCATTAGGGGTAATCTCTTTACGTTTTAGTTGATCGTAGGCATACTCTTTTGCCTCTTCAAACGTGTACTCTTCTTTCCATGAAGTTGGAAAAAATTCAGTTTCAAAAGGAATATGTTTCTCTTTTAAAATCTCAATAAATTTTTCAGCTTTAATACAACCCGCCGATGCACAATCTTCTTCTGCGGTAGTATGCGCTTTGACTAAGGCTTCTACGAGTTTATTGATGCGGTATTTTCCCCAGCCCACGTAAATACCAATGTTTTTTGAAGCACCGAGCATCTTCTCAACTTTTTGAAGATCGCTAATAGCTGGAGTCATGGATGCGATGACGATGTCATACTTTCCTTCCAACGGAAAAGAGTCCCAGTCGCTTTGATGGGTATGGATATGTTGTTTAACGCCTGTTTCGTTGGCATCTTCATTAAGTGCCGCTAACATGCCCTCTGATATATCCATCGCCGTGACATTTGCACCTTTAAGTGCTAGGGGAATCGCCATAGCACCCGTTCCTGCACCAATATCCAAAACAGACATTTTATCAAAGGAGACATTTTTCTTTTGACACCAGTTGATGATGTAATTGACATCTTTGCTCATTGAAGCGTCATTGAAGCGTGGATAACGCTTTGCCATATTGTCCCAAAAGTTAAAGGTTGGTTCCATGAATATCCTTTATTCGTTATATACTTGAAACTATAACGAAATTTGATCCTATATACAAGTAGAAGTTGGTTAAATTTGAATCATACGCAAAAAGCTAAACGCCTAAAATAACGTTGGATGCTTTGAAGAAAGCATAGGCTTCTTCGTTAATTTTTAATCCCAAAGGCTCAAACGTATCATTGGCGATAGTCGCTGTGATGGTACTTTTACTTGCAAGTTCCAAGGTGATTTCTGTGTTGGAGGTGTCGCTTAGAATTTGGATGATTTTACCTTTTAGGAGGTTTTCACAGGCAACGGAAGGTTTTGTTTTTGAGAGTAAAACCGAGCTAGCTTTAATAATCGCAATGGCATTTTCACCCACATGAAGCCCCAGCTCTTGGAAACTGTTTTTTGTGATGCTTGAGTAAATTTTATCGGCGGCTTTGATGGTGAGCTCAATCGCAACGTTAACAGCATCTTCGCTAATAGAGCTGATCGTTCCTATGAGTTGGTTACGCGCACTAAGTTTTAAAGAGAGGCGACTGAGTGTTTGAACGATGGTGAGCAGATCGTCACTGCTAGCAAAAAGATCTAAAAATTGTTGATGTTTGATTTGTAAGCTATGAAATGCGGCAATGACCTCTTCGCCTTTGGGTGTCAGAAATGTACCGCCTCCACCCTTGCCACCACTTACTTTTTCAACAAGAGGCGTTTCGGAGAGATTGTTCATAGCATCGACAGAGTCCCATGCGGCTTTGTAACTCATCTTCATGGCTTTTGCGGCGGCGTGAATAGAGCCGTATTCGCGAATATGTTCTAAAAGCTCTATACGCCCTTTACCCAAATAGTTTTTATCACTTTTTTTCATCCAAAGTCGTGCTTCTAACATGCTTTTCCTATAAATCCTAACAGGAGTAATCTAAGAGCTAAAGTATAGCACAAAAGTCTCAGGAAGCATGTTTTGAAATAAGCGCAAAAAAGCTATATGCCTATTTTTTATACATAAATGTATGATGAAGGTGTGTAATTTATCGTTGTATTCGTAAATATATTACGATATAATGGTTTCGTTGTTTCTTGTTGTCAGCTCTTTTTCGCTCAGTCGTTATTTATGTGCAGTATATAGCGATTGAGCAAAAAGAGGTTTTGCGGTATTAAAGGAGAAAAAGATGCTCAGTGAAAAACTTTTATCGTTTGCCCTTTTGGGGATCGACCCAGTGTTATGGGTGTTGGTTTCTATGAGTGTGATTGCTGTTGGGGTGATGATCGAGCGAGCATTGGTTTTTGGACAAATCAAAAAGAACTATAAAAATGTAGATTATTATGCTTTACGTTTAACGCTTGAGGCGCGACTTGGCATCTTGGCGACATTTGGTAACAATGCCCCTTTTATAGGGCTGTTTGGAACCGTTTTAGGCATTATTCAAGCATTTCATACCATCGGCTCAAACAATGCTTTTGATGTTCAGCCCATTATGCAAGGTATCTCTGAAGCATTGATCGCTACGGCAACGGGACTGTTTGTTGCTATTCCTTGTGTGATGGCGTATAACTATTTTACCAGAGGGGTTAAAATGATTTTAACTCAGAAAGAGGCGCAGCTCAATGAAGCATGAACCTGTGTATGAGGGTGAAATTGCTGAAATTAATATGACACCTTTTGTGGACATTGTGCTGGTTATTTTGGTCATTTTTATGGTGACAGCTACGTTTGTAACGCAAGGTAAAATTCCCCTCAATCTTCCGCAAGCCTCCTCGTCAGAAAATCACAAAGATGATACAAAGCCCATAACCCTTTCTTTGAGCGAATCGGGCGAACTCTATTACGACGATGCCGTCATTTCAATGGAAACGCTGGATGAGAAGATCGCGCAAATCAATCAGAATGATCCGCATATCATTATTCGCAGTGATGCTAAAACACCCTTTGAGTACGTTGTTAAAGTCATCGATACGTGTAAAAAGCATCACATCAGTACTTTTGCCATTCAAACAGCAAGGGCAACCCCATGAAAACGACTCATTTTACATTTGCAACACTCGGGAGCATCTCTTTACATGTAATGATTGCTTATGCTCTTTTTATGGGAAGTATGGCAATTCCAAAACCTGCGTTGGGAGAGTTTGTGGTCACGCAGATAAGTTTTTTAGATGAACCCGTACCCAGTAAAGCTGTTGAGGTAGTGAAGCAGGAGGTTGTGTCTAAGCCTGAGCCCATCGTAGAGAAAAAACCTGAAAAAAAGGTGCAAAAAGAGGTCGTTAAGGCGGTGACTCCTATAAAAGAGCCCGTGCGTACGCCCTCTAGCATCAAAGAGCCTGTTGCTGAACAAACCATAGAAAAGTCTTCATCTTCTGAAACGCATGAAAAAGCTTCTGTGTCATCTTCACGTCAAAGCGATGATCTGCTCGTGCTCTATCTTGCTAAAGTAAGGCATAAAATCCAAGAGAGCCTTCGCTACCCCTCCGCGGCTAAAAAAATGGGACTAGAGGGTGAGGCAGTTGTGCAGTTTTTAATTCATGCAAATGGTATGGTTGATGCATCGTCTATTAAGATCTCAAAGTCAAGTGGAAAAACGGTGCTTGACCGTAATGCCATTGATGCAGTCTTGGAGTCGCTTCCTTTTGAGTTGCCTCCCAAAGAGGACTTAGAGATCGTTATACCCGTTGTTTTTAAGATTAAATCGTAAGGAAAAATTATGTGCCACGGTCATCATTTTATGCAAAAACCTGCAACTCCTAAAAAGAGTGCAACGCTTAAATGGAGCAGCTCCAATGTCAAAGTCTCTCTGCCTCCGATTTTATTTCCAAGCTATCAACTTTTAGAAAAAGTGGGTGCTGAAAATATTTTCAACATTGTTTTGCATCATCATCGTCTGTTGCAAAAAAGCAGTATCGCACATCTGTACCCCACCGATGATGCTCACTTTTTAGAAGGCGTGACAAAAGCGAGCCATTTTATCATTGAGGCACTCGGTGGCGAGAAGGTTTACACCCCAAATTATGGACCTCCCGCGATGTGCCGCACACACGCACCTTTTGTGATTGACGACGAGAGCAGGGCGGTGTGGCTTATGGCATACAAACAAATCTTGCACGACCTTCATTTCCCCAAAGAGTTGATCGAAGAGTTTTGGAACTGGATCGAGCCATTTTCACTGCGCATGGTCAATCGTCGAAGCCATGAAACGCATCTGAAACGTTTTTTGTATGAAGATATGAAAGCGGAGTTTGGACTAATTTAACATTTACATGTAAGGATAAAGATGCGAATTTTTGGCATTATTGGAAGCGTATTGCTTCTTTTAAACAGTGTGTATGGTAGAGAAATTGTTGATATGGGAGGTAAAACCGTTACCATCCCCGATGTGATTACTAAAGTTTTTGGCACATCGCCACCATCGACGTATATGGTTTATACGATTGATTCCTCTCTGATCGTGGGGCTTAATTTTAACCATGCGCGTGGCAATAATGAATCATCCAACATGCTAGATCCTCGTTTTATGGCACTTCCCATCGTAGGAGGACTTCAAGGAGGTGGCAATAATATGAACCGTGAAACCTTGCTCTCCTTGCATCCTGATGTGGTTTTTTTGTGGAACAACGATGCTTCCAGTCAGCTTGCGCAGTATCTTTTTGAGAGCAGTAAGATCCCTAGCATCAATGTGGATGTGGAGAGTGTTGAGAGTCTGCCTAAGGCGTATCTTTTCTTTGGAGAAGTCCTCAGCAGAGAACCGCGCGCAAAAATACTCTCAAACTATGCCAGTAATGCACTTGAAAAAACCAAAGAGATCGTAAAAAATAATGCCGCTAAACGTCCTGTTGTCTACTATGCAGAGGGTGTTGATGGACTTGCAACTGAGTGTGACCAATCATTTCACTACGAAGCGATCAAGTTTTCAGGTGGAATCAGCCCTCATTTATGTTCGACTAAAAGCGGTATGGGGCTTGAGAAGGTCTCAATGGAGCAAGTCATCCTTTACAATCCTGACATTATCGTTGCCCAAGAGAGAGAATTTTTTGACAAAGTCAAAAGCGATACCAGATGGCATTCCATCAAAGCAGTACGCGAGGGCAAGGTATTTTTAGTCCCCAAAGTGCCGTTTAATTGGATCGACCGACCGCCTTCCTTTATGCGTCTTTTGGGTGTAAGATGGCTCACACACATCCTTTACAATACGCCAAACACTGAGCAATTTAAACAAGAGATGAAAGAATTTTACAAACTTTTTTTAAACATTGATCTCACAGAGAAACAGATACATCAGATTTTGAGTATTGTATGAAAAACTCGTTTCTCTTTGGCGTGATGATTGTAATTCTTGGCGCAAGTTTGCTAACCTCGCTCGCTCTTGGTCGCTATGAGATCGATCTTAGTACCCTTTTACAGTTTCTACTCTGGAAACTTTTTAACATAGGCACTGCGCCCAAAGAGGTCATGCTTCTTTCAAATATCGTGTTTGATATACGCATGCCACGCATTTTGGCAGTGGTGCTTGTGGGAGCGGCACTTTCGGTTTCAGGTGGAGCGTTTCAAGCGATGTTTGTTAACCCCTTAGTTTCTCCGGGTATCTTGGGAGTCCTTGCGGGGGCCTCTTTTGGAGCAGCCCTTGGCATTATGATCTCCGATAGCTGGTTTGGGGTGCAACTCTTCTCTTTTTTCTTTGGTTTTGTGGCGGTTTTGGTTGCCCTTGGCGTTGCAAAGATTTACGGTAGAAGCGGGTCACAAACCATTCTTTTAGTGTTAGGTGGGGTTATCTCAAGCTCGCTTTTTTCGGCATTGCTCTCGGTTGTAAAGTATGCGGCAGATCCTTACAATAAACTCCCCGCCATTGTTTACTGGTTGATGGGCTCTTTTAGTGCGGTCGATATGAAAACACTCTCAAGTGTTGCTTTGCCTCTGATTTTTAGCACCATTGTGTTGTCCTTAATGGGAAAATACCTCAATGTCTTAAGCCTTGGGGATGATGATGCTAAGGCTTTGGGCGTGCGGGTGAGCTGGGTACGCAACAGTGCCATTTTACTCGCAACTTTGCTGAGTACCCTTACCGTTGTGGTTGCAGGAATGATCGGTTGGGTTGGGCTTATCATTCCGCACATTGCACGTTTTTTAGTGGGGGCGGATAACCGCGTTTTACTTCCCATGTGCGCACTTTTAGGTTCAACGTTTCTCATCATCGTCGATACCTTGTGCCGCACTTCCATGAGTGTCGAAATTCCCATAGGGATTGCCACATCGCTTATTGGTATTCCCATCTTTGTGTTGGCACTTCGCAATGCTAAAAAAGGATTTGTATGAGTTTTTATGAGGCACAAAATCTCTTCTTTTCGTACAATGAAAAACCGATTTTGCAAGGGGTGGATTTACGCATTGAAGAGGGGTCTATCGTTTCGCTTTTGGGAGCGAACGGTGCGGGAAAGAGTACGCTTATGAAGCTTTTTTTGGGACTTCTAAATCCTACGAAAGGAAATTTGATCTTAAAAAACAGGGCTTTGCAGAGCTATTCTATTAAAGAGCGTGCTTTACATGTAAGTTATGTTCCGCAAAGCACCCAAGTCGCTTTTGCCTTTTTTGCACTCGATATTGTCCTGATGGGACGCATCGCTTTTGAGTCGTGGTTTAAAAAGCCAAGTCAAACAGACATAAAGATCGCGCGTGATGCGATGGAGCGACTGGGCATTTTGCATCTGGAAAAACGCACCTTTCAAACACTCAGTGGTGGGGAAAAACAGCTGGTTTTAATCGCGCGCTCTTTGGCGCAAGGAGCAAAGATTTTGGTCATGGATGAGCCTGTTTCTGGGTTAGACTATGGCAATCAACTGCGTCTTTTGGAGACGATTACCACGCTTGCCAAAGAAGGGTATACCTTTTTAAAATCAACCCATTTCCCTGAACATGCCCTGATGTTAGGTGGCTATACGTATGCGCTCAAAGACGGACTTATTTTGGCACATGGTTTTACATGTAAGACTATTACAGAAGAGCTTATTAACGAGCTTTACCATACCAATATTCGGCTCAAACAAACGATGTGCGGCTACCCTGTATGCGTTCCAGCATTTGTTCACACTAAGCATTAGGAGGGTTTGTTTGTTTTTTTTGATTAGATATGCGGGTCGTTATATAAAATAAAATACTATGTTTTGGTAAACATTTAAAAGGAGAAGAAATGAAGTATAAAGTTGGCTTGGCGCTTTCGTTGGTCATGGCATCTGTGTTGATGGGCGAGACATTTGAGCTTGGAAAAATCGAGGTAAGTGATGCTAAGGAGATCGGGTACTCTTCAACGACAACGGTTCTTGATTCGCAAACCATGCAAGACAATGAGCGCACAACGGTGGTTGATGCCCTCAATACGCTCTCAGGCATTAGCATTCAAAACGGTGGCGGCAGAAACGAGCAGATGGTGATGGTCAGAGGTTTTGATGTGAAGCATGCCCCTCTTTTCATCGATGGTATTCCTATCGCTGTACCTTACGATGGTTATGTTGATTTTAGTCGTTTTACGACCTATGATCTTTCTCAAATCGAGGTGAGCAAAGGCTTGACTTCCGTACTTCTTGGACCAAACACGTTTGCTGGTGCTATCAACATGGTCACCAAAAAACCAACCAAAGCGTTTGAAGGTGAAGTGGGTGTGGGCGTATTTAGTGGTAATGGCAAAGATGGCTACATTACCGCTGGAACGAATCAAGGCAGTTTCTATGGGATCGTTTCGCTTTCAGGTTCACAAAAAGACAGCTATCCTCTCTCGGGAGATTTTCCAAGTGGTATAAAATACGAAGATGGTGGCAGTCGCAATAACTCAGCTTCCAAAGATGGTAAGGTGAATCTTAAAGTTGGATACACTCCCAATAATAGTGACGAGTACTCATTTAACTACATTAAGCAACATGCGACCAAAGATGTTCCACCTTTTGCGGGTGTGATTGATGGTACAATCATCAAAGATTCAAATCCAAACACAAGCGGTGGTGGAACGGTACACTTCTGGAAATGGGACTATTGGGATAAAGAGAGTTATTATTTCCTCTCCAAAACCGATTTTGACAACTGGTATGTTAAAACAAGAGCCTATTATGACATTTTCCAAAATTCATTGCTCATGTACACAGACCCTACTTATTCAACACTCTCAAATGGGGGAAGTCTTGCAAAAGCCTCCTCAAATCCAAGTTTTTATGATGACAATACAAAAGGTGTCTCTGTTGAAACAGGCGTAAAACTTTTTGAAGCAGATACCTTAAAATTTGCGTTGCATTACAAAGAAGATACCCATAAAGAGGGTTCAACCAATGGATGGACAAAAGCGGCTAACCCTGAATACACCATGCAAGATGATATTTCATCCTTTGGCGTAGAGTACAAAAGAGCACTGACTAACAGTACTGCATTGATTGTTGGAACAAGTTATGATTGGGAAAAGGCACAAAAAGCACCCAATACTAACTATGGAGCAACAGGAAATTATTTTTCTGATGCGGCTTTAACAACACCTATAACCAGTTATGCGACATTGAAAAATTTTGACTTGGGAGAAGCTTCTTCCTTAAATCCAATGGCAAAATTAGAGACAAAAATTGATGAAACTACCTCAATTTACGGGGGTATTTCGAAGAAAAGCCGTATTCCTTCGATTAAAGATCGCTACTCTTTTAAAATGGGCAATTACGTTCCAAATCCTGACTTGCAAGAAGAGAGTATTGTCAATTATGAAATTGGTGGCACAAAATCGTTTGATCTTGTCACCTTTAAAGCAGCACTCTTTTACGCAGACATTAGAGATTATATCCAAAGTGCCTATGTACCCATTTGGTATAAGCCTACAGGTGCAGCAGTGCAGCAACAACAACTTAAAAATATCGGCGAAGTGAGTGAAAAAGGCATTGAGCTTGAGGCTTCTTTTCTGCTCGCAGATCATTTTTCATTTGATGGAAGCTATACCTACCTTGATATGAAAAATGAGACCGACAGTAATGTCAAAATCACCGATGTTCCGAAACACAAGTTTTTTGCTTCAACCAAATATGAGTTTACGAAATCACTCGCTTGGATACTCTCTTATGAGTATGATTCTGAGCGTTTTACAAGCTATGTGCTTTCAGGCTCTAATATCTACTACTCCTCTGGGGATGCTTCTATTTGGGGAACAAAATTGGTTTATAATCCAACAAAAGAGTTGGCATTTGAAGCAGGCGTTAAAAATCTTTTTGATGAAAATTATTACGTTAATTATGGCTATCCCGAAGCGGGACGTGTCTTTTATGGCAATGTAAAATATAAATTTTAGCCTTTACATGTAAAAGCAGTTCAGAGAGCTTTAATGTTCTCTGAACTATACTTCACACATCTGCTTTGCTCCTCTAAGTAATATGCTTAATTTGCACATTTAAGTTATTTTTAAGTTTTTTCACTACTTTTTTTTCACCATTTTCACCTAAGCAAATCTGTGGTACATTTTCTAAAAATTGGTAAACAGTTGTTTACTGATACGACATAATGCATCGTAAAAAAAGGGTCTTGTTTCTACAAAGATTCCGTGTTTATCCCTTGTTTTCGAGCTTTTTAAAATGTTTCAACATCGTTAGACTCTATCGGTCTGTTTTTGTTGACTTTAGGAAAAGAGGAACAAAGAGATGATAAATAAAGAATCGGTTAATAAAGCCCGCTCACTCTACTATGGATTTTTGAGCAAAATATTTGTTTTCACTACAAGCGAGGATCGTTACAAAGGTGTTTTAGAAGCACTCGATGTGATGATTGAAAACCCAATTGATGAAAATTCTGCTGAAGCACTCAAAGAGATTAAAGCATTTTTAGTTGAACAAGGTCAAAATGCGCTTATTCAAGAGTACGATGATATCTTCCATAACCCTGCCTATAAAGTTGTTCGCAATACCGCTTCGTATTATGATGAAGGCGTTGAAAGCGGACACCAACGACTCGCCGTTAAAAACTTCTTAGCCAAAACCAAAATCAGACGTAATGAAAACTATTTTAAAGAGAATGAAGACAGCGTTGGTTTTATCTTTACGTTTATGCACGAACTCATTGAACTGATCATGCTAAATCAAAAAGAGTATGAAAATATTCAACATTGTCTTTTCACTGAAGTGATTAATCCTTTTGTGGATGAATTTATCATCAATGTTTATGAACACCCAATGTCCAAAACTTACCAATCCATTGCCATTGTTCTTAACGCTTTTATGACGTTTGAACGTATGTATTTTGAAGTGGCAAAACCACCCCTTAAAGAAAAGGTCAGAGTTCAAAAACCCGTTGAAGTCATCTCTGGCGCAGAAGCAAGACGAAGAGCGGAAAACAAAGCCAAAAAAATGGCGGGACTTGAAGCAAAAGTGGAGCGTGCAGTACGCTAGTAACCTAAAGAGGTTGCTCAAGAAAATGATGATTTTTTTGAGCAATCTCTTGCAAAAGAGATTAATTTATACAAGGAGCATTGTATGAATGAGAGCAGACGTGGCTTTGTCGCAAAAGCTGCACTTGTCGGCGCTGTCGCTGCCGTTGGTGTTGTGAGCGCACAAGCAAGTTCTTCTGGTTCAAAAGGTACAAATGGCGTTGTTGTAGGTAAATCTAAAAAGAAAGAGATTACTTATAAGAAAACACAAGCATGGGAAGATTATTACAAATCTGCCCTATAAAATAGGAGGCATAGAGTTATGAATAATGCTACAGCTCGTGCTCTAACAACGACCGTAGGTCGTCGTTCATTCCTCAAAATGGCAGCCGTTGCTAGCGTATTTGGCGCAACTTCGGGTTTTGCTGGTGAGAATGTTACAAGAGCCGCAACAGAGGAAGAGGTTAAAAACCCATTCCCAGGAAGTAAAAAAGTTAAAACCATCTGTACATCATGTTCCGTAGGATGTGGTGTGATCGCAGAAGTTCAAAATGGCGTATGGGTTCGTCAAGAAGTTGCTCAAGACCACCCAATTAGCCTTGGAGGACATTGCTGTAAAGGTGCAGATATGATCGATATGGTCAGATCTGAAGTACGCCTCAAATACCCAATGGTCAAAGAAAATGGTCAGTGGAAACGTCTTTCTTGGGACGATGCGCTTAATCGTATTGCCAATAAATTAGCAGAGCTTAAGAAAAAAGATGGTCCTGATGCTGTTCAGTTCTTAGGATCAGCCAAAATGAGTAATGAGCAAGCATACTACTTTAGAAAGTTCGCTGCATTTTTTGGAACAAATAACACAGATCACCAAGCTAGAATCTGACACTCTTCCACAGTCGCCGGTGTGGCGAATACATTTGGATACGGTGCTATGACAAACTCTCTTGGAGATATTCAAAAGTCTAAGTCTATCATTATTTTTGGAGCAAACCCAGCGGTTAACCACCCTGTTGGTTTCCAACATTTCTTAAAAGCGAAAGAGAGAAACAACTCTCAATTGATCGTTATTGATCCACGTTTTACAAAAACAGCGGCAAAAGCAGATATTTTTGCGCAAATTCGCCCAGGAACAGATATTCCGTTTATGTATGGAATGCTCAATATCATCTTCAAAAATGGTTGGGAAGATAAAGAGTATATTCATGACCGTGTTTACGGTATGGATGACATCAGAGCTGAAGCTGCCAAATGGACACCTGAAGTTGTTGCCGACGTCACAGGTGTGAGTGCTGAAAAACTCATTCAGATTACAACGCTGTATGCGAAAAATCGTCCTGGCACATTGATTTGGGCTATGGGTCTTACACAACACAGTATTGGAACATCTAATACACGTATGGCTCCGATTCTCCAACTTGCTCTTGGTAACATGGGAAAAGCGGGTGGCGGTACGAACATTCTTCGTGGACATGACAACGTTCAAGGTGCTACGGATATGGGCTGTTTGGCAGACTCACTTCCAGGGTATTATGGTTTAGCAGCGGGTTCATGGAAATACTTTGCAAAACAGTGGGGCGTAGAGTATGACTACATCGCTTCTCAGTTCAAAGACCCTTCATGGATGGAAAAAAATGGCTTCTCACTTGCACGTTGGTGGGCAGGTGTTCAAAATGTGAAGTCAGACGAGAAAATTGAAAATGCAGGCACGCCTCTAAAAGCATTGGTTGTTATGGGTAATGGTATTACTTCCGTTGCACAACAAGCAAAAATCAAAGAGGGTCTTGATAACCTTGATCTCCTTGTTCTTGCAGATCCATTTGTTAACGAAGCGGCTATCTTAACCGATAAAAAAGACAATGTCTTTATTCTTCCAGCGGCTACGCAGTTTGAGACCAGTGGTCTTGTTGTTGCAACCAACAGAAGTGCGCAATGGAGATACAAAGTTGTTGAGCCACTTTACGAGAGCAAACCTGATCAAGAGATTATGTTTGAGTTAGCGAAGCGTTTAGGTTTCTATGAGCAATATACTAAAGCTATGTTGATGCAAGAGACCAAAGATGGCAAGCTTGAAATGATTCCTGAGAAGAAAGCATTTACATGGCCAGAAGATGCGACCAATGAAATTGCACGTATCATTAAAACGATTGGTCTAACAGGCTGGACAGCAGAGCGTGTCAAAAAACATACTGACAACTGGCACATGTTTGATGAAGTAACAGGTGCAGGTATGGGACCAATGAAAGGTGAATTCTACGGACTTCCATGGCCTTGTTGGACAAAAACACACGGTGGTAGTCCAAACCTTTATGATACAAGTATCCCTGTAAGCCAAGGCGGCATGGGCTTTAGAAATAACTTTGGTTTGGAAAAAGATGGTGTCAATCTCTTGGCAGAAAAAGGCTCTTTCCCTAAAGATTCTAAAATCGAAACGGGTTACCCTGAAATTACCAAAGAGAACATCGAGAAAGTACTTGGCATTACGCTTACTGAAGAAGAAAAAGCGGCATGTGGTGCTAACTGGAAAGTCGATAACAGCGGTATTTTGGTTCAAAAATGCTTGGAAGCGGGTGTTTGTCCTTATGGTAATGCCAAAGCGAGAGCGATTGTTTGGAATTTCCCAGATAAAATCCCTATGCACAGAGAGCCACTCCATTCACCAAGAACAGATTTGGTCGCAAAATATCCATCGTTTGCAGATAAAGCAAACCACTTCCGTGTTATGACGAAGTATGCTTCTGTTCAGAGCGCACAAGACTATGCTAAAGATTTCCCAATCAACATGGTTACAGGTCGTTTGGTAACGATGAATGGTGCGGGTATTGAAAACCGTGCTTCTAAATACATCGCTGCCTTGACTCCTGAGATGTTCTGTAACGTACATCCAGACTTGGCACTCAAGCATGGTATCAGAAATGGTGAAATGATGTGGGTACATTCTCCTGAAGGTACTAAAATCAAAGTGAAAGCGAAGTATTCATACAGCGTACTTCCTGATATGGTCTTTATGCCATTCCACTTTGCAGGCTACTTCCAAGGAACAGATAGAACGGGTAATTTCCCAGCAGGAACGAAACCGTATGCAAGCGGCGAGAGTGTCAATACCGTCACAAACTATGGTTACGACATCATTACTCAGATTCCTGAAACTAAGGGCGGTCTATGCCGCATCGAAAAAGCGTAGGGGGTGAGAGATGGATTACGCAAGAATGAAATTTTACTGCGATGAGAGCAGATGTATAGAGTGTGATGGCTGTTCAATTGCCTGTGCAGAAGCGCATGAGCTTCCAACAGGTATTAGCAGACGTAAAGTCGTTACCATTAATGAAGGTATTCCAGGCAAAGAGTTTTCAACTTCAATCGCCTGTATGCACTGTACCGATGCGCCATGTCAACAAGTCTGTCCCGTCGATTGTTTCTATATCAGAGAGGACGGCATCGTTCTTCATGATAAAAACAAATGTATCGGTTGTGGCTACTGCTTGTATGCTTGCCCATTTGGTGCTCCACAATTCCCAAGAGATGGTGCTTTTGGCGCTAAGGGTGCTATGGATAAATGTACCATGTGTGCTGGTGGACCACTTGAGACAAACTCTGAAAAAGAGAGACACCTTTATGGTCAAAACAGAATCGCTGAGGGAAAAGTGCCAGTGTGTGCAGCAATGTGTTCAACTAAAGCACTTTTAGTAGGCGATGCAGAATCAATATCGAATGTTTACAGAGCGCGTGTTATGACTCGTGGTGGAAAAGGCGCAAACTCTCCTTATGGATGGGATAAAGCTTATAAAAACCAATGAAAGGAGCAGCAATGAGAAAGTATGTAACTATGATCATTGCAGCTCTGAGTTTGGCATCAGTGGCATTTGCCACTGAAAGCCAAATCTGGGGTGAGATGCGCATACAAAATATTTTAGGATACGATAAAGAGGGAAGTACCCATTTAGGACCTTTGTTTACCATGTTACAGCATCAATACTTCGCATGGATATTCCTAGGAGTTCTAATTGGAGTTCCTTTAGCTTTCTTTATCCATTATAAGATTATAGGACCTAAAGTCTTTCCACACAGTGCAAAGAAATACTATGCCTTTAATCTCTATAATAGAATAATCCACCAAGTAGCAGCCGTCAGCTTCTTGGTGATCGTACCCACAGGATTTATCATCGTCTTTGGTGACTTCTTTGGAGGTGGAACCTTGGTGAGAATGGCAAAGAACCTTCATGGCATCTTTACCATACCTTTTACCATCGTGGTCATCCCAATGGCACTTATGTGGCTTAAAGAAGCTCTCTTTAATCTCGATGATATTAAATGGTTTATGATCCTAGGAGGTTACCTCTCTAAAGAGAAAAAACCAATCTTGGCAGGTAAGTTTAATGCCGGTCAAAAGATGTGGTACTGGGTAGCCATATTAGGTGGTATTACCATGATACTTAGTGGTGCCATAATGTTCTTCCTAGACTTTAAAATGCAAATGTTGCATGATCTAACCGGTCTGTCTCAAATAGACCTGCTAAGAGCAGCAGCAATCATTCATAATGTGATGGGATTTGCCGTGGTAGCACTCTTTATTACCCATGTGTATATGTCTATGTTCGCTATTAAAGGAGCAGTGCAGAGTATTATTACAGGGTATGTTGAAGAAGAAG